>JAATGX010000212.1 GCA_015688915.1 Desulfuromonadales bacterium | reverse complement strand
GGGCGTCTCGGCCCGGGCGTCTGTTACCGCCTGTTCAGCCGCCATACCTTGAGTGCCATGACACCACACACGCCGCCGGAGATCCTGGACATGGACCTGAGCCCCCTGCTGCTGGAACTGGCGGCCTGGGGCGTCACCGATACCTCATCCCTGGCATGGCTTGATCCGCCGCCCGCCGCGGCCCTCTCGGTTGCCCGGCAATTGCTGAACGAATTGTCGGCCCTGGACGATGCCGGACGGATCACGCCGCAGGGGAGCGCCATGGCCGGACTGCCGGTGCATCCGCGCCTGGCCCGGTTGCTGCTGCGGTCCCGGGAACTGGGCGTGCCGGCCCTGGGGTGTGATCTTGCCGCCTTGCTCTCGGAACGGGATATCATCAGGCGCGGCCCGGCGGGCACCGGTCCCGGCCCGGATATCGGCGACAGGGTAGCACTGCTGCGGGAGTGGCGCGGGACCGGGCGCGCCTCGGCCAACGCCGATATCGCGGCCCTGAAATCGATCGAGCGGGTCTCGCAGCACCTGCGGCGGTTGCTGGGGTATGCCGGCCCCTCACCGGCGGACGCTGCCGGCGCCGACACCATCTGTCGCCTGTTGCTGGCTGCCTGGCCGGATCGTGTGGCTGGATTGCGCACGGCCGAAGACGGCCGTTACCTCTTGGCCAACGGCCGCGGCGCGCGCCTGGCCTCACGTGCCGCCGTCCGGTGCAGTCCGTTGCTGATTGCCGTGTCCGTTGCCGGCGGAGACCAGGGGGAAGGGGTCATCCACCTGGCCGCGGAGGTGGCGGAGGAGGTGCTGCGAACGGAATTGCGGCATCGGATTGAGCAACAGGGACGGATCACCTGGGACGAACGGCTGGGACGGGTGGTTGCGGTCAGGGAGGAACGCCTCGGAGCGCTGTCGCTTACGTCACGACCTTTTGCTCCCTCCGCCGCGGAGACCGTGCCGGTGCTGCTGGAGGCGGTGCGGCGGTCGCGGCTTGCCCTGCTGTCCATGGACAAGGCGACGCGCCAGTTCCAGGGGCGGGTAGCCCTGCTTCGGGAGGCTTTTCCCAACGACGCGTGGCCGGATCTATCCGATGACGCCTTGCTGGAGTGTCTTGACGCATGGCTGGCCCCCTGTCTCGGCACCGCCCGCACGGCCCAGGAGTTGGCGGGCCTCCATGTGGCCGCCGCCCTGGCCGGACTGCTGGATTACGGCAAAAAACGGGCCCTGGATGAACTGGCTCCCACGCACCTGACCGTGCCGAGCGGGTCGCGCATCAGGCTCGATTACACCGCCGGTGGCGCACCGGTGCTGGCGGTGAAATTGCAGGAATTGTTCGGTCTGGCGGAAACGCCGACCATCGCGGCCGGCAGGGCAGGGGTGCTGCTACACCTCCTGTCGCCCGCCGGGCGGCCCATACAGGTGACCCGGGATTTGAAGGGGTTTTGGAACGGGGCTTACTTTGAGGTGAAGAAGGAGTTGAAGGGGCGCTATCCCAAGCACCCCTGGCCGGACGACCCCTGGAGCGCCCAGCCTACGCGGCGGGTAAAACCGAGATCGTAATAACGTTGACTTCTGCCACAGAGACACGGAGACACTGAGAACGGCAGGAGAAAAGCATAATATCTGAACCTCATGCGAAAATCAGAACTATCCCCCCTTTGAAGGGCGAGGCATTTGAACAGCCATAATTAGGCCTTTTTTTGTGTTTGTGTGAGACATGGTGGTTTCTCTGTGTCTCCGTGTCTTTGTGGCAGATTTTCACTGCCTTGCCTGAAACTTCCACTCACTGACATCCCCTGCTTTTTCCACCCCCACCCCCCGGTCCGGATTGGCGGCCAAGTGCCGCAGGATGGCGAAGACCGATTCGTTTGACTCCGGCGCGCCCAGGGCCGCGGCGACTTCGGCGGCGGTCAGGGGGCGCCGCTCCCGTTTCAACAGCTCGACAGCGGATTTTTGCAGGGCGATGACCGTGCCGGCCGCCTTCTTGCCCGCCTCCACGCCCGGCTGGTGATAGGCGTTGATGCCGACCAGGGCCGCATACAGGCCCACGGTCCGCTCGAACAGGGCGATCAGGGCGCCGATGGTGGCGGCGTCGAGCCGCTCGACCGTGATGGTCAGCGACTCCCGCCCCTTCTCGTACAGGGCGGTGCGGGTGCCCTGGAAAAAACCGAACAGGAAGTCGCCGCTGGTGATCCCCTCCTCCACCGGCAGAGATGCGCCAGCCCGGTCTTGCAGCACCTCGATGAAGGTCACGAAGAAATTTGCCACCCCTTCACGCAACTGCTGCACATAGGCGTGCTGGTCCGTGGAGCCCTTGTTGCCGTAGACCGTCAGCCCCTGGTTGACCACATGACCATTCAGGTCCCATTCCTTGCCGATGGATTCCATGATCAACTGTTGCAGATAACGGGAAAAGAGCAGCAGGCGGTCCTTGTAGGGGAGCATGACCAGATCCTTTTCGCCCCGGCCGTTCGTGGCGTGATGCCACATCAGGGCCACCAGGGCCGCCGGATTGGTCATGGTTACAGGACGCCGGGTGATCTGGTCGCACCGTTTTGCCCCCTCAAGCAGGGCCATGATGTCGATCCCCTGGAGCGCCGCTGGCAACAGGCCCACGGCCGAGGTAACCGAGGTGCGGCCGCCGACCCAGTCCCACATGGGAAACCGCTCGATCCAACCTTCGGCCGCGGCCAGCTTGTCCAGTTCACTGTTGTCGCCGGTCACGGCCACGCTATGGCGGCTGAAATCCAGTCCGGCCCGTTGATAGGCGGCCCGGGCCTCCAGCATACCGTTCCGCGTCTCTTTGGTGGAGCCGCTCTTGGAGATGACGATGGTCAGAGTACGGGCGAGGTCGGCGCCGAGATCCGCAAATACGCGATCCATGCCGTCAGGATCGGTGTTGTCCAGGAAAAAGGGTTTGAGCCGGTCGTCGGGGGAGGAGAGGGCATCGGCCACAAACTGCGGCCCCAGGGCCGAGCCGCCGATCCCGATCACCAATAGCCTGGTGAAGGTCTCGCCCGTTGCGGTGCGGATGATGCCGCCATGGACGTCATTGGTGAAGTTCCGCACCTTGGCGATGGCCGCCTCGATTTCGGCGCGTATCTCTGGGGTAGGGGCAATGGCCGGGTTGCGCAGCCAGTAGTGTCCCACCATGCGGTGTTCGTCCGGGTTGGCGATGACCCCTTCCTCCAATGCGGCCATGGCGAGGAAGGCCCGTTGCATGGTCGGTTCCAGGCGATTCAGGAACGCGTCGTCGAAGTTCATTCGGCTGATATCGAGGGAAAGCCCGATCTCCGGGCTATTGCAGAGGTAACGGTTGTAGCGGTCCCATAATGCGCCAGCGTCCATGATCATCCTCCTCGAATTGTGGATACGTAAAAGGCGGGACTGATCCCGCCTTCTTTGTTCCAAGTTGCATTCAAGATGACACCAAAAGCGGCCACCCCCGACCCCTCTTTATCAAGGAGGGGAGCTTATAATCCCCCTCCTGTTTCAGGAGGGGCTAGGGGTGGTAAGATGTCAGCTTGAATGCTTATTGGAATGAGCATTACATAGTGATGGGTTATGTGTTATTTCTTCACGTTGTAGAATACATCGGCGCCCCTGAACAGGGCGCAGGTGTCCAGTTCGTCCTCAATGCGCAGCAATTGGTTGTACTTGGCCACCCGGTCGGTGCGGCAGAGGGAACCGGTCTTGATCTGGCCGGCGTTGACCGCCACGGCCAGGTCGGCCAGGGTGGTGTCCTCGGTCTCGCCCGAACGATGGGAGATGACCGTGGTGTAGCCAGCCCGTTTGGCCATCTCTATGGCCTCCAAGGTCTCGGTCAGGGTGCCGATCTGGTTGAGCTTGATCAGGATCGAGTTGGCGATCCCCTTTTTGATCCCTTCTTTCAGTATCTTGGGATTGGTGACGAACAGGTCGTCCCCCACGATCTGGATCCGCTTGCCCAGGCGGTCGATCAGTTTTTTCCAGCCGTCCCAGTCGTTTTCGGCCATGCCGTCCTCAATGGAGATGATCGGGTACTTGTTGACCAGGTTCTCATAGAAGTCGATCAACTGGTCAGCGGTTTTCTTGGGCTCGGCCTCGTTCTCCAGGGTGTAAACGCCATCCGCGAACAGTTCAGACGAGGCCACGTCCAGGGCCAGCAGGACATCCGTGCCCGGCTTGTACCCGGCCTTCTCGATGGCCTCCATGATCACCTCCAAAGCTTCCTCGTTGGACTTGAGGTTGGGCGCGAAACCACCCTCGTCCCCCACGGCGGTGCCGTGCCCCCTGGACTTGAGCACCCCTTTGAGGGCGTGGAACACCTCGGCCCCCATGCGCAGCGCCTCGGCAAAGCAGGTTGCCCCGGCCGGCATGATCATGAACTCCTGGATATCCACGTTGTTGTCCGCGTGGGCGCCGCCGTTGATGATGTTCATCATGGGCAGCGGCAACTCCCGGGCCCCGGCTCCCCCGATGTATTTGTACAACGGCTGCCCCGCCTCCTCGGCGGCGGCCTTGGCCACGGCCAGGGACACGCCCAGGATGGCGTTGGCGCCCAGCTTGCTCTTGTACTCGGTGCCGTCCAGTTCCAGCATCTTCATATCAATGCCGACCTGGTCGTCGGCATCCATGCCGGTCAATTCGTCCGCGATCAGGTTGTTGACGTTGTCAACCGCCTTGAGCACCCCTTTTCCCAGGTAGCGGCTCTTGTCGCCGTCACGCAGTTCCAGGGCCTCGCGTTCGCCGGTGGATGCGCCGGACGGAACAGCCGCGCGCCCGAAGGCTCCGGATTCAAGAAATACCTCCACCTCCAGGGTGGGGTTGCCGCGGGAATCGAGGATCTCCCTGGCATAGACATCTACAATCTCACTCATGAACTGCCCCCTTGAAAAAAGTAATAAAAATGGAGAACTACTCCACCTGAAACGGTTTGAAGGTGTATACGGCACGTCTTGTTATATCACAACCGACCTGAAAAGAAAGGGGTTCAGCAGCCCATATCCATGATTCGGCCGTTCGCGAGCATATCCTCGATCTCCACCGCACTTCGCGCGGGACTGAAGAGATACCCCTGGAAGAAGTCGCAATCGACCTGCTTCAGGAACGCGAGCTGGGCGGCCGTTTCCACACCTTCGGCGATTACCGTCAGTTTCATGCTGCGGGCAAGGGATACGATCGATTCGGCAATCGCCATGTCGTCGCTGTCGTCGGGAATGTCCATGACAAAGGAGCGGTCTATCTTGAGTGAATCTATGGGGAAGCGTTTGAGATAGTAGAGCGACGAGTAGCCGGTGCCGAAATCATCCAGGGCAAGCCGGAATCCCATCTCCTTGAGCTGGCGGAGGGTAGTGATTGCCTTGTCCACGTTGTGCATCAGCAGGCTCTCGGTAATTTCCAGTTCAATCGATTCCGGTGCGACCCCGTGACGTTCCACGATAGTCCGGATGGTCCGGGGGAGGTGGTTGAACCAGAACTGTCGGGCGGAGATGTTCACCGCCATGGTCAGGTCACTGTGGCCGCTGTCGATCCACTGTTTCAATTGCCCGCAGGCGGTGTCCAGCACGAATTCACCCAGGGGAACGATAAGGCCGGTTTCCTCGGCCAGCGGAATGAAATCCGACGGCGGCACTATGGTGCCATCCTGTTTCTTCCAGCGGACCAGCGCCTCGAAGCCGCATATGGCCCCGGTTTCCAGGTTTATTTTTGGCTGATAATAGACGACCAGCTCCTGCTGCTCCATCGCCTTGCGAAATTCGGTTTCCAGAGACAGCCGCCGGAGCGCCTTTGCCTCCAGGCCGGGCGTGAAAAACTGAAAGGTGTTCCGACCATGCTCCTTGGCCCGGTACATGGCCATATCCGCGCATTTTGTCAGGACTTCGGGGTCGGTCCCGTCATCGGGATAGATGCTGATGCCGATGCTTGCCCCGACGAAGAGCTCGTGCTCCTGAAGCAGGATCGGCAGGTTGATCTCATCGACAATCCTTCTGGCGATCCTGGCTATCCCTTCCACCTCCAGGTCGTTCGCCTCGGCAAGTATGACGGTGAATTCGTCGCCACCCAGCCTCGCGATGCTATCCTCTTCACGGACCGTCAGCGCCAGGCGGTCGGCGACCTCCTTGAGCAGCAGGTCTCCGCAGGCATGTCCCAGGCTGTCGTTGACGTTCTTGAAATTGTCCAGGTCGAGAAACAGCAATGCCACCTTCTGCTGGTGCCGCTGGGCATGGTTGATGGCCATGAGGAGGCGGTCTTTGAACAGGGTGCGGTTGGGCAACCCGGTCAGGGCGTCGTGATGGGCCTGGTACTGGATCGCCTCCTGGTTCTTCTTGATCTCGGAAATGTCGTGGAAGATGCCGACATAATGGGTGGTGGAGCCGTCTTTATCCTGGATGGCATTGATGTTCAGCCATTCGGGATAGGCCTCGCCGTTCTTGCGGCGGTTCCATATCTCGCCGGACCATTGCCCTTTGCAGGTGAGTGAATTCCACATTTCCCGGTAGAATTCAGGTGTATGATGCTCGGATTTAAGGAGGCGGGGGTTCTTTCCGATGGCCTCTTCCGCCGTGTAACCGGTTATATGCGTAAAGGCGGGATTGACCATTTCGATAATCCCGCCGGTATTGGTGATGGAAATGCCTTCGATGGAATGTTCAAAGACCTTTGCCGCCATCATCAGTCTCCGCTCCATCTCTTTCCGGGAGTGAATGTCGCGGACAGTCGCGATGATGGCACCCTTTCCGCAGAGTTCGATCCTGCGCAGGAAAACCTCAACCTCGAACTCCGACCCGTCGTGGGGGCGACGGGCTTTCCATTCGAACAGCATGGTCTCTCCGTCGAGCACCTTATGCCAGACGTCGGGAAGAAATGACATGTCGTTGTCCGGGCTGGAAAAATGCTCTTCGATGGTCATGGAGAGCGCTTCCTCTTTGGTGACCCGATACAGCTCGAGCATCTGGTTGTTCACGTCCACGACCCGTCCATCGATATCATGGAGGAAGATGGCGTCGTAGACACTGTTGAAAACGGTTGTGAGAGCTTTTTCGGACTCACTCCGTCTGGCTTCGGCGTCCTTGTTCTCGGTGATGTCCAGGCAGGTGTTGATAAAACCGCAAAACAGGCCGGTGGAGGTGAAATAGGGCGCGCTGAAGTTCAGAACCCAACAATAGCTGCCGTCTGCCGAGCGCAGCCGGTATTCGGTCCGGCGGGGAGGCTGAGCCTCCGGGCGTTTCACGTGCATTTCCCGCAGAACGGGCCGGTCATCGGGATGGACCCCCTCCAGCCAGCCGTCCCCCAGTTCCTGCTCGTACGCCCTGCCGGTAAAGTTGAGCCACGTTTTATTGAAAAAAATACTCTTGCCGTGATCGTCGGTCATCCAGATCATGACCGGGGCGTTGTCGGACATGATGCGAAACAGGGAATCGCCTTTCAGGACGTCTGCAAGCGCTTCGTTCAGGCCAGTGTGGATGGCGCTGCATTCGGCAGTGCCGCAGGGCAGGGAAAAACGGTTTTGGATGGAAGGGGTAGTTGTTGCCATATTAAAGCCTTAGCCGGTGATTTTTTGTGTCTTATATCATACCGTCGACTCATCTGCATACCACAAAAACAGCATGGTAATGACTGCTACTTAACATGACGGGCCAACCATGGTATTGTCCGCAAATTACATGCGGCAAGGGGGAGAATACATGCCGGGAGTACCCATGAAAACCAGAATCCTGATCGTCGACGACGAACTGAGTATGCGGGAGTTCCTCACCATCCTGCTGGAACGGGAAGGATACGAGATGGCATCCGCCGCCAGTGCGGCCGATGCGCTGGCGCACCTGGAAAAGGGCCTGTTCGACCTGGTAATCTCCGATGTGCAGATGCCGGGTCTGAACGGCATCGAACTGTTGGGCCGGATCAAGTCCAGCTCTCCGGATACTGCCGTGCTGATGATCACCGCCTTCTCCGAGGCCGAGCAGGCGGTGGAGGCCATGAAATTGGGGGCCTACGATTACATTGCCAAGCCTTTCAAGATCGAGGAGGTCAAGCAACTTGTCAAGAACGCCCTGGAAAAAAGCGAGTTGAAGCGCGAGAACAGCGTGTTGAGGCTGCATGCGCACGAGCGGGACAGCTTCTGTGGCATCATTGCCGCCAGCCCCCGGATGAAGGAGATCTTCGCGCTGATCCGCAAGGTGGCGCCAGGCAACAGCTCGGTCATGATCCAGGGGGAGAGCGGAACCGGCAAGGAGCTTGTGGCACGGGCCATCCACGGCAGCAGCCCACGCAGCGCAAAATCGTTCATTGCCGTGAACTGCGGCGCCATCCCGGAAACATTGATCGAGAGCGAGCTATTCGGCCACAAGAAGGGTTCCTTCACCGGGGCGGTGGCGGACCGGCCGGGCCTGTTCGAACAGGCCGAGGGCGGCACCCTGTTCCTGGACGAAATCGGCGAGTTGCCGCTGCTCATGCAGACCAAGCTGCTTCGCGTCCTCCAGGAACGGGAGTTCCGAAGGGTAGGGGACTCGGTCGTCAGGAAGACCGACGTGCGCATCCTGACCGCCTCCAACCGCGACCTGGACGTCCAGGTCAAAGAGGGCGGTTTCCGCGAGGACCTGTTCTACCGCATCAATGTGATGCAGATCCTTTTGCCGCCGCTCCGGGAGCGGATCGAAGACATCCCGCTGCTGGTGGATAGTTTCTTCCGCAAGTTCAGCGCGGCGGCGCCCCGGGGGGAGGTCATCACTCCGGCGGCCCTCAAGGCCTTGATGAACTACCCGTTCCCCGGAAATATCCGTGAATTGGAGAACATTGTCGAGCGGAGCCTGATCCTGGATACTTCGATCATCTCGGAGGTAAACCTGCCAAAGCAGGTGGTAAGCGGCGGTTCCCCCTGTCTGTGCACCGAGGTGGCGATCCCCGGGGAGGGTATTGCCCTGGAGCTGCTTCTGGAAAACCTTGAGAAGCAGTATCTGCTGAAGGCGCTGGAGCGCACCAACGGGGCCAAAAAAAAGGCGGCCGAACTGCTGGGGATGTCGTTTCGCTCGTTCCGCTATCGTCTGGCCAAGTTCGGGCTGGATACGGGGGAAGAGTGACAATAATTGGCAGGAGAAATGTCGTGCTTGGGACGCAGGCACGGCATGCAAGGCAGGGCTCAGGCGCTCGATCGTAGTGATTCTTACGGGTTAACAGCTTAATGGCAATTGGCTCGGAACTTGCTGATAATGAATTCGAGTTTAGGGCAGTCTCAAGCTCTTTCGCAGAGAACACGAACAAACGAAAGGAGAAACAAATGCTACAGAAAATGAGAAACAGGAAAGGCTTCACCCTGATTGAGCTGTTGATCGTCGTGGCGATCATCGGCATCCTGGCCGCCATCGCCATCCCGCAGTTCGCCGCCTACCGCGCCCGGGGGTTCAACGCCGCCGCCACCAGCGACGTCAAGAATGGGAAAACCAGCCTTGAAGCGTATTTCACCGACAATCAGTTTTATCCGCTGTAATCCCATTACTCACGAAAGGAGCATATAGACATGAAAAAAGTAATCATACTGATTCTGGCGGTTCTGGGAACCGCATCCATCGCCTTGGCAACGGGCCATGATACTAGCGGCTATCAAGCGGGCGACCAAGGCGGGGTCGACCTCGGTGGAGCCAGTCCCACTAGTGGTACCGCCCCCACTATGAAGCTCCAGTCCTCCAAGAGCGTCAAACTCAGCTACAAGGGAAGCGATGACGGCACCGGGTACATCATCGCCGGATCCCATACGTCCGGGAGCAAGAGCTACGCCACCTCCTCGGGCGACACGAAAATCTACAGCGCCGACGGCTCGCTAATCACTCCTCCCACTACCGTACCCACTGGCACGGCGTCCGCCACCTGGGATAGCAACTGGACGGCGCAGTAAACCTGTCTGATTCCCCTATAAACAGAGAGCGGGACAGAACCTGTCCCGCTCTTTTCTTTCCCGTCGCCATGCGTATAACCACCGCACTCTTGGTGCTGACAATCTGCGTGCTGGGGGTTTACTACCCGGTCATGTTCGCCGGGGTGAATTCCCTGGACGACCTTCGCATGCTGGACGGGCTGCCCGGCTCCGGCAGCCTGGATGTCCTGTCGCTGTTCAATCCCCTCCATGCCCAAGGCTATTTCAGGCCGTTGACAATCCTCTCCTACTACCTGGACGCCTCCCTGCTCAGCCTGAGCCCGCAGGCCATGCACTTGGAGAACATCCTGATCCACCTGCTCAACACCCTGCTAGTGCTGTGGGTGGGGCTGGCGGTATTCAGGGATCGGGAGAAACGGGTTGAGCTGGCCTTTGCCGCCGGCTGCGTGTTTGCCCTGCACCCATTGAACGTGGAGGCGGTGGCCTGGATTTCCGGCCGCACCGATCCCCTGGCCACGCTGTTCGCGTTGCTTGCGCTAGTCGCCCTGTACCGCTTCGTCATTTCGGAGCGGTTCCGCTGGCTGTGGGCAAGCGCGCTCCTGTGCATGGTCGGCGCGCTGGCCAAAGAGACGGCCCTGTTCTGTCTGCCTGCCGGCTTTTTGCTGGCTTGCGCCAACGACGCCCGGCTTCGGGGCGCTTTCACCGCGAAAAGCCCGTCCGCGCTTGCAGTCCGCGCCTCCTGGATGGTGGCGCCGTTCATCCTGGCAGGCGCAGCCTATCTATCCGTGCGCCTAGCTACGCTTGCGCACGTAACGAGGAATATCGCCGCGGCCGAAGGCGGCGGAACCACCGGGAGTGGTGTTATCTCCGTGTTCCGGCTGGCACGGGGGGCGCTTGCCACCTACGGTTTTTACATCAAAAAACTATTCCTGCCGCTACCGCTCAATTTCGCCATCACCGGGATTCACCCCGCCTATCTCTGGCTCGGTTTGGCCGTTGTGGCGCTGGTCATCTATTGCATAGTGCACCGCTCGGACTCCATTGCCGTGCAGATGATGCTGGCCGCCCTGCTCGTCATGGCCTCCGCCTTTGTTATATCCCGCGCCCGCATCGCCTGGACACCCTATGCGGAACGTTACCTCTACCTGCCAAGTGTGTTCTTTGCTTTTGGCGTCGTGGATGCCGGACATCGCTTTTGTGCGCGTTACGCCACTCCCCGGACGGGGATAATTGCAGCCTTCGGCGTATTGAGCCTGATGGCGGCTGTAACCGCCCAACGCGCCACGATCTGGCAGAGCAACCTGACCCTGTACCAGGACACCATCAGAAAATCTCCTGATTTCGGCTGTATCAGCAACGAGCTGGCTATTGCGTTCACCGCCGACAACCGGCTGGACGAGGCCATGGCACAGATCGAACGAGGCAAAAAGTCGTCCAATCAGGGCGATATGGCCCTGCTGTACGTGAACCAGGCAGCGATCCTCGGAGAGAAAAAACGCTACGAGGAGGCCTACCAAGCCCTGGCTGGCAGTTACAAGGGCAAGGACATCGGCTCGGCTCACATCGAGGTGATAAAGTCCTATATAAACCTGATAGAGCGGGAACGGGTCGAGACGAAGGATCGGAAGCGTGCCGCGAAGCTGCTGCCCAAACTTGCCGACCTGCACGAGTTGTATTATAAGAGGAGCGGCGATGCGGACCATCTCTATCGCGCCGGTCAATTGGCGCTGGCGGCGGGTAACAGGGACAAGGCCCACGCGTTTTTCGTCGAAGCGGCAGAGCGTGTGCCGAAGGAGTCGATGTACAAGGAATTCGCCCGTAAGATGGCCAAAAAGACGGAACAGGCGCCTTTACCCTAGCCTACTGACACTATAGAACTAATGAGGTAACAGATGCTGAACCAGGTCGGGATCACCCTCAAAAGCATCCTGCGGGACCGCGTATTTCACGGGATCATCTTTTCCGCTCTTATTTTTCTTGCAATCCCTTCCGTGGCCTCCCTGTCCATGCGGCAGATGACGGAGCTTTCCATCACCCTGTCTTTGTCTCTGCTTTCCTTTATCCTGCTGCTGCTTGCCCTGTTTCTGGGAGGCACGCACCTCTGGAAGGACATCGAGCGGCGGTATACCTACAGCGTGCTCAGTCTGCCCATCAGCCGCACCACCTATCTGATCGGAAAATTTCTGGGTATCGCTTTCTTCATCCTTGTGGTGGCGTGTCTCCTGGGGCTGGTGGCGGCGGGGGTGATCCAGTTCTCCGCCGGTATCTACCCTCCTGAGCGACCGATCGCCTGGGAAAATATCGCGGCCGCCGTCGTGTTCGATGCCCTGAAATACATCCTGGTAGTGGCCACCGCTTTCCTGTTCTCGTCGGTCGGCACCTCGTTCTTTCTTCCCATCTTCGGCACCATCTGCATCTTCTTCGTAGGGAGCGCTTCGCAGCAGGTGTACGACTACATCACCGCGCCGGCGACCGCCGATATCCCGTTGTTCACCAAAAAGGCGGCCATGGTCGTCTACTACCTGCTGCCCAACTATTCGGCCTTCGACTACAAGGTGAACGCGGCCTATGGCGTTCCTCTCGACGGTTCCGGCCTGTTGCTGACACTGGGGTATTTCGTTATCTACCTTCTGGCCGTTGTCGTACTGGCGGCTCTGCTGTTCGAAAAGAGGGAGATGAACTGAATGGGGGGCGTGAAGCGGCATATCACTCTGCTTGTCTGTATCTGCGCGCTGTATGCTGCCATCATACTGCCTTTCACGCGCTCTATGCGGAGCAAGCCGTTCGCGGAGAAACTCGGGGCGCTGCCGACCGTGGCCACGCTGAAGTTCCTGTCGGCCGACCAAAGGCTGTTCGTCGGCTCATCACTGGTCATGAAGGTGATAATCTATTTCGGCGGATTGACCGAACGGGCCAAGAACCGGATCATCATTCCGCCGGACTATCCCGCCATGTCCCGCACCATCCACACCGCGGTCAAACTGGACCCCTACAACAGCGACGCCTACTACTTTGCCCAGGCCTTTCTGACCTGGGACGCCAGGCAGTTCGCCATTGCCAACGATCTGTTGCGCGAAGGGATGAAGTACCGCACCTGGGATTGGCAACTCCCCTTTTTCATCGGATTCAATTACGGCTACTTCCTGAAGGATTATCGCAACGCCGCCCACTACTATAAAAAAGCGGCAGAATTGTCCGGCCAGGAACTGTACGCCAGCCTTGCCGGACGCTACCTGCAGGAGGCGGGACAGACCGATCAGGCCATCGCCTACCTGGAGATCATGGCAAAAGGGGCCAGAAACCCGGTGGCCAAGAGGTCCTTCTTCATCCGCTTGACGGCATTCAAGCGGGCCAAACTGGTGGAGGACGCGCGGGATGCTTTCAGGAAAAGGAAGGGCCGGTTGCCGTCATCCGTGGCAGAGCTTGTTGATGGCGGTTTTCTCGCAATGGCTCCGGTCGATCCCTATGGGGGAGAGTTTTTTATCGCACCGGACGGCAGTGTGGGCACAACCAGTAAATTTGCCTTCAAAGGCTCCGGCGGTCAATCACGGGACAAGGGTGGTGCACAGCAATGAAGAAGGCCATTGAGATCAACAACCTCACCAAGACGTACAAGGGCAAAAAGGGGGCGCAGGTACAGGCGCTGAAGGGCCTGGCACTTGAGATCATGCCGGGCGAGGAGTTCGGGTTCCTGGGACCCAACGGTGCCGGGAAAAGCACGACCATCAAGACTCTGATGGGGCTTATCCGCCCCACGGCGGGTGACGCCCTGATCCTGGAAGAACGGATAAGCTCGAATTCAGCCCGCAGGCATGTGGGCTACCTTCCGGAAAATCCGGCGTTTTACGATTATCTCACGGCGGAGGAATATCTGACCTTCGTGGCCCGCGCCTTTGACGTACCATCCAATCTGCTGCGGGAACGGGTCTGCGAGAGCCTCAGAATCATGGAACTGTGGGATGCCCGCAAGCGTCCCATGCGCGGCTACAGCAAGGGGATGGTGCAGCGGGTTGGTCTGGCCCAGACCCTGATTCACGACCCGGATGTGTATATCCTCGACGAGCCCATGAGCGGCCTTGACCCCATCGGCAGGGCGCTGGTAAAAGAGATCATCCTCGACCTGAAGAAGCGGGGCAAGAGCGTCTTTTTCAGCACCCATATCACGGATGACGTGGAGAAGGTCTGCGACCGGGTAGGGGTTATCGTGAGGGGAAAGCTGGAGGCATTGGACAGCGTCGAGAATATTGTACGGAAGGGTATTGAAGGATACATCGTGCAAACCAGGCTGGGTCTGGGGCGCCATGAGGCCTTGTCAGGCTTTGAGATCAGGGGAACCAACGAAACATTCGCGGAATATTTCGTTCCCGCTGCGGCATTCAACCAATTCATGTCGCTTGCAGGTCATAACTCGGTGGAAGTGACGCTGGTGGAAACCAAGCGGAAGGATCTGGAGGCATTTTTTCTGGAGATTGTTGAGAAAGGGGAGGCACGGTAGCCTCCCCTTGATTTGGTGTTCTTCTCGTTTACCCCTCCATCCTCGGAAACAGCGCCTCGGCCTTGGTGATCGTACACCCGGCCCGCAATCCTCCCCAGGCAAGCCCCGCCTTATCGATCTCTCCCCCGCAACCCAGGCTTGCCAGCGCCTTTTCGGACGTGGCCGGCAAAAAGGCCGACAGGATGACGTGCACGATGCGTTGCGCCTCCAGCAGGCAGTACATGACCGTGGCCAACCGGTCCTTCTGCGCCGGATCCTTGGCCAGGGTCCAGGGGGCTGAATCGTCGATGTACTTGTTGGCGGCGGAAACCACCTCCCAGATGGCCTGGAGCGCCTTGCTGAAGGCCAGATCATCCAGGCAGGCGTCCACGTTCGCCACCATGGCCTCGGTCTTGCCCTTCAACGCCAGGTCGATCCCGGACAACTCCGCGGGTTGGGGGAGCACGCCGTCGAAATACTTGACCGCCATGGCCGTGGAACGGCTGAGCAGGTTGCCCAGGTCATTGGCCAGGTCGGAGTTGATCCTCTGCACCAGGGCGGTGTGGGAGAAGTCGCCGTCCAGGCCGAACGGCACCTCGCGCAGCAGGAAATACCTGACGGCATCGACGCCGTACTTGTCGACCAACATGTTGGGCTCGACCACGTTCTGAAGACTCTTGCTCATCTTTTGCCCCTCCACCGTCCACCAGCCATGGGCAAAGACCTTTTTCGGCAATGGCAGACCGGCGGCCATCAGGAAGGTGGGCCAGTAGACGGCGTGGAAACGCAGGATGTCCTTGCCGATCAGGTGCACGTCCACCGGCCAGAACCGCCCGTACTCACGGGTTTCGTCGGGATAGCCGAGTGCGGTGATATAGTTGGTCAGGGCGTCGAACCAGACGTAGATGACGTGCTTCTCGTTGCCCGGCACCGGGATGCCCCAGGTGAAGGTGGTGCGGGACACGGACAGGTCGCGCAGCCCCTCCTTTACGAAGGAGATGATCTCGTTGCGCTTGCTCTTGGGCTGGATGAAATCGGGATGGGCCTCGATGTGGGCCAGAAGCTGATCCTGGTACTTGCTCATGCGGAAGAAATAGGATTCCTCCTTGAGCTTTTCCACCGGACGGTTGCAGTCCGGGCAGCGGCCGTCGATCAACTGGGTCTCGGTCCAGAAGGTCTCACAGGGGGTGCAGTACCAGTCCTCGTATTCCCCCAGGTAGATGTCCCCCTTTTCCAGGATTTCCTTGAAGATATGGGAAACGCCCTTTTTATGGCGCTCCTGGGTGGTGCGGATGAAGTCGGTAGAGGAGATGCCCAGCCGTTCCCAAAGCGCCTGAAAGCGTTTGACCACCCGGTCGGCCAGTTCCAGCGGCGTCTCTCCGGCTGTCTGGGCGGCCTTTTCCACCTTTTGCCCGTGCTCGTCGCTGCCGGTCAGGAAATAGACCTCGTATCCCATCAGCCGCTTGTAGCGGGCCAGCACGTCGCCGGCCACAGTGGTATAGGCGTGGCCGATGTGGGGCACGTCGTTGACATAGTAGATGGGGGTGGTCAGATAGAATGCAGGTTTCATTTCAGGCTCCTGATGGTTGTGCTGCGAAATCTCAAAAAAGGCTGTCACCGCAGAGTAGGCAAGGGATGGCAGAGTAGATCCATATCACCTATGTTGGTGCGGTTGGATGCCGTTTAAGGCATCTGGTACCTATGCCGTCGGAGTATCGGTTGAACCGCTGTCGGCTTTGCGATGGCCATGTTTGCGGAACCGGTGTTTTTTACGGTTCTTGCGGGGCTGCCCGTCGGGCTGCTGGCCGGGGGCCGCCGCGGTCTCAGCGGTCTCAGCGGCAGGCCGGACAACGGGCTGCGGGGCGGGCGCCTCAACGGCCGCCGCTTCATCCTGGCGCACCGTGGCCTCGGCAGGCCGGCGCTCGGGTCGCGCGGGCCGCCGTTCCCGGGGAGAAGGACGTCCCGCAGGGGCGGGAGTCGCGCTCCGCACCGGCATGTCGGCGCTGGTTGCTTCGCCCAGGATATCCTTTTGCTTGACGACGATGGTCTTGCCGTCATCCAGCCTCAAGGTGATGTCGCCGGTCAGGATATTCAGCTTGTCCACCACACCGACAGCGGATTCCGAGCGTACCCGCTTGCCGCACTTGGGAAAGTTCTTGCGCAGGCAGCAGTAGGTTTCGTATTCGTAATCCAGGCAGCAGAGCAAACGCCCGCACTGGCCCGAGATCTTGTTGGGATTGAGCGCCAGGCTCTGCTCCTTGGCCATCTTGACCGACACCGGCTGGAACTCCCGCAGAAAGGAACAGCAGCACAACTCGCGGCCGCAGATGCCGATGCCGCCGACCATCTTGGATTCATCACGCACGCCGATCTGGCGCATCTCGATGCGGGTATGGAAGGTGTGGGCCAGGTCCTTGACCAGGTCACGGAAATCGACCCGGCCGTCGGCGGTAAAGAAAAAGACCGCCTTGCTGCCGTCGAACAGGTATTCCACCCGCACCAGCTTCATTTGCATCGAGCGTTCCATGATGCGCTTGAGGCAGAAATCGTAAGCCTCCTTCTCCTTGACGGCGTTCCGTTCCAGTGTGGCCAGGTCTTCCGGGGTCGCTTTGCGCCGGATCGTGGAAAGGCTTGCCGTGGCTTCGCCCGGTTCGCGTTCGACCGGGCCTCTGACAACGGAACCGAGGCCGAAACCGCGTTCCGTCTCCACGACGACCTTGTCGCCGGGCGCTATGTCCAGATCGCCGACGTTAAAGTCATACATCTTGCCGGCTGTGATGAATTGTATGGATGCTATGCGTGGCAATGAATTCTCCTTGATGGTTTCAACGGTGGTTTACGTAGCCCCGCCGGCCATTTTCATGAAGAGATGGTCGAGCGCGAGCTTTACATTGGCGTTGCGTTGTACCGCCCGGCGGGTTTCCATGACATCCCCTGCGACCTGCAGCGCCCGGTCGAGGCCCAACCGTGCCGCAAAGGATTCCAGGGCGGGCCGGATGGCGGTATTGACGATGTCGTTGCACCCGGCCGCCAGGTGGATCATGTCCCGGTAGAAGGAGAGCAGCATATCGAGTGTTTCCAGGGTGTCGCCCCGGTTTCCGGCCAACTCTTCCGAGGCGTCGAACACGGTCGCGATCCGCCCCAGGCTGATGGCGGACAGGTGCTTCAACAGCATCTCCCGCCGGCCGGCGAGCGACTCGTCATCCAGTTCCAGGGCCCGCTGCATACTCCCATCGGCCATGAGGGCCAGCAGCGCGGCTGATTCGCTGTCCATGCCGTTTCTCTTCAGGAGCGTCCTGACATGTTCCGGCGACAGGGGAGAAAAACGGACTACCTGGCAGCGGGACCGAATGGTCGGCAGCAGCATGTCGGCGTTTTCGGCAAGCAGGATGATGATGGCGTTGCCCGGCGGTTCTTCCAGGGTTTTGAGCAACGAGTTGGCCGCATTGACGCTCATCCGGTCGGCCGGTTCTATGATGCAGGCCTTGCGCGGGGCCTCATAGGGGCGCAGGGCCAGTTCCCGCTGAAGCTCACGCAGTTGGTCGATGCTGATGTCCCGCTTGTCGGGCAGCGGCTCGATACAATGGATGTCGGCATGGTTGCCGCCCGCCACCTTGCGGCAGGCGGGGCAGACGCCACATGCGTCATCATCCGTTGCCCGGCAGAAAAGCGCCTGGATCAGCGCCAGGGCGGTCTTTTTACGGCCGCAGCCGACCGGACCTTCAAAGAGATAGGAATGGGAGGTCTTGCCGGAGCGGACGGAACGCCGGAATACCTCGATGACCCGCTCATGTCCCACAATATCAGCAAATGGCACGTGCACCGTCCTTGAGCCGCCGGAGCGCCTGATCGGCAATGGCGGCGGATAGTTCGCTGATGGCGGTATTGCCATCAACCGTGACAAAGCGTCCGGGTTCCTGTTGCGCCAGGGAAAGGTAGCCGTCGCGGACACGCCGATGGAACTCCAGCGCCTCCAACTCGAAACGCTCCTCGCGGGGGCCGGCGGTCGCCTCGATCCGCTGCCTGGCCCGTTGCAGCCCGATCTCCGCGTCGCAGTCGATCAAAATGGTCAGGTCCGGGAGCAGCGACTGGCAGGCCAGAGTAGTGAGGGAGTCGATGGTTGCGCGTTCGATGCCCCGTCCGAAGCTCTGGTAGGCGATGGTCGCATCGGTAAAGCGGTCGCACAGTACGACGCAACCCGATTCCAGGGCCGGACGGATGACCTCGGCCACATGCTGGGCGCGGGCAGCGGCATACAGGAACAGTTCAGTCAGGGGGTACATGTCCCGGTTGCCGGCATCCAGCAGGATCGCGCGGATCTTGTCGGAGATCGGGCATCCGCCCGGCTCCCGCGTTGTCACGACCCGGTAGCCGAGGGATTGCAGGAGCTCGGTGAACAGCTTGATCTGCGTCGTCTTGCCGCACCCTTCGATGCCTTCAAAGGTGATGAAATACCCCACACGATTCTCCACGGCTTCTTTAAATAGTTAATTATAGGCAAGCGGCCCTGAATTGGCAATAGAATTTAAGCCTGCAAAAAGCGGCGCAACAACGGGCGGCGTGACTTTCTGTTGCCAAACAGAGGCCATATGGCTATAGTTTTTCATCCTGGGAGGAGTGGCGTGGAGATCGATTTCGAACAATTGGAGCAGCGGCTGGGGTATCATTTCACGGTGCAGGCCCTTGCTGCCCGCGCCCTGACGCATCCCTCGCTGGAGCATGAGCGGGCCGGGGAGGGGGATTACCAGCGCCTGGAATTCCTGGGTGACGCGGTGTTGGGGATGGTGCTGGCCGAGGCGCTCTATTCGCGGTTTCCCGAGGGGAGCGAAGGGGACCTGTCCCGCATCAGGGCCCAGTTGGCCGGCCAGGACACGCTGGCCGGCATTGCCCGGCAGCGCGGCCTGGGCCAATTCATTCTGCTCGGCCGTGGCGAGGAGCAGACGCATGGCCGCGACAAGGATTCCATCCTGGCCGACGTGCTTGAGTCGCTGATTGCCGCGGTATACCTGGATGGTGGCCTGGATTCCGCCCGCAGGATGGTGGTGCTGCTGTTCGAGGAGCTTCTGGATTCCCCTGAGTCCATGCTGATGACCAACGACGCCAAGAGCGCCCTCCAGGAGTTGCTCTCCGCCCGGCATCTCCCCCCCCCTTGTTACCGGTTGCTGGAGGAATCCGGCCCTCCCCATGCCCGTCTGTACCGTTTTCAGGTGCTCGTGGGTGATGACGTTGCCGGCGAGGGGGAGGGGCGCTCCAAGAAGACCGCCCAGCAGGCCGCCGCGAACCGAGCGCTTGAACGTTTCAGCGCCGCTTGACACCTTTCATGGGCAGGGTTACGGTACCATTTTTCATCAGTCACCAGGGATGTCCGCATACCTGTGTATTTTGCGATCAGCGGGTCATTTCCGGGGCCGCGGGCAGCCTGCCGGGCCGTGCGGAGATTACGGAAAAGGTCCATGCCTGGCGCCGCTCGTCCGGGGGACGCCCCCTGGAGGTGGCCTTTTTCGGCGGGACCTTCAGCGCGCTTCCCCGGGAAACCCAGGAACGGTTGCTGGGCCCGTTGCAGCCGCTTTTGCAAGACGGTACGGTCGCATCGGTCAGGATCTCCACCCGGCCCGACGCCATCGACACGGATGCGGTCCAATGGCTGGCTCGACACGGGGTCAGGACCATCGAACTCGGCGTGCAGTCCATGGACGACAACGTGCTGGAGGCCGCGGGCCGCGGCCACGACGCGGCGGCATCGGAGGCTGCCATCCATTGTGTCAAGGCCCAGGGCCTGTCCGTCGGCGCCCAGTTGTTGCCCGGCCTGCCGGGCGACACGCCGGAGATTTCGCTCCGTTCGCTGGAACGGGTGATTGCGGCCGGAGCGGACTTTGTCAGGCTCTATCCGGTGGTTGTGCTGGCCGGGACAGAGCTGGCCCGGAGATTCCAGGCCGGGGAATACCAGCCGTTGGGACTCGACGAGGGGATTGCCCTCTGCAAGCTGCTGCTGCTCACTGCCATGCGTGCCGGGGTCGATGTTGTCCGGATAGGGCTCCAGGCGGATGAAGGGCTTTCCGCCGACGCCGTAGTGGCGGGTTGCCGGCACCCCGCCCTGGGTCAACTGGTGCGGTCGGAGTTGTATTTTGACCTGCTCTGCCGGCTGGCATCCGGTTCCGGGGGCGTTGCGCCGCTTGCGATCCGTTGCCATCCCTCGCGGGTCTCGGATTGTGTCGGGCAGGGGAGGGGGAACCTGAGGCGTTTGGGGGAACAGTGGGTACCGCTCAAAGTCAGGCCGAATATTCACCTGCAACCGGAAGAGATCACTTTTGATTACGTGGATCATCGCATGAGAGGTACTATCGTAACAGATCATTATTCCATACTTAACGAGGTTTGAAACATGCGCAAGGAATCCCTGAAATTTCTGGAAAAACTCCTGGATGCACCCAGCCCGTCGGGTTACGAACAACCTGCCCAGCGGGTCTTCCGCGAATATGTCGCCCCGTTTTGCGACGAGGTGACCACCGACGTGATGGGCAACGTCTTTGCCCGCATCAGCGGCAAGGGGAAGGATCTGCCGCGGGTCATGGTGGTGGGGCACACCGACGAGATCGGTTTGCAGGTGAAATATATCGACGACAAGGGTTTTCTCTACTTCGCCGCCGTCGGAGGCGTCGATGCCCACCTGACAGCGGGCAAACGGGTCAATGTCCACACCGCGACCGGGCCGCTGGCAGGGGTGATCGGCAAGAAACCGATCCACCTGATGGACAACAAGGACCGGGAAACGGTGGTCAAGCTGGAGGCCCAGTACATCGATATCGGCGCCAGAGACAAGAAAGAGGCCCAGAAGCTGGTCAGGGTGGGGGATGCCGTCACCTTCGAGAGCGCCTTTACCCGTTTGCAGGGCGACCGGGTGGCCTCGCGCGGCTTTGACGACAAGGCGGGCTGCTTTGTGGTGGCCGAGGTGTTGCGCCTGGTCAAGGCATCCGGCAAAAAGCTGAACGTCGATCTCTACGGCGTGTCCTCGGTGCAGGAGGAGATCGGCCTGCGGGGGGGCACCACCAGTTGCTACACCGTCAACCCGGATGTGGGCATCTGCGTCGAGGTGGATTTCGCCACGGACCAGCCGGACGTGGAGAAGAAACACAACGGCGAGGTGGGTTTGGGCAAGGGGCCGATCCTGACCCGCGGGGCCAACATCAATCCGCACCTGTTCGAACTGCTCTCCCTTGCGGCCGAAAAGGAGAAGATCGCGGTACAGCACACCGCCAATCCGCGCGCCACCGGCACCGACGCCAATGTCATGCAGATCTCCCGCAACGGGGTGGCAACGGCATTGGTGAAGATCCCGCTCCGTTACATGCATACCCCGGTGGAAACCGTCGCCCTGGGGGACCTGGAGGATACCGCCCGACTGATCTTCGCCGCCTTGGGCAGGATTGCGTCACGGGAAGAGTTCATACCGGCGTAGGGTTCATACCAAATCTACCGGGTGGATGTGCGTCACAGTCACAACATTAACCCCTTTTGTCTTGACTTGCCTGGTCCGCTGTACTAACTTCTGAAAAATTATTCTTCCGCGAGGAGCCCGCACATGCCCTACGAGAAGCTGCTGGAAGGCCTAACCTTTGACGATGTCCTTCTTGTCCCTGCCCATTCACTCATTCTGCCCAAAGACGCCAACCTCACCACCCGCCTGTCCCGCAACATCCCCCTGAACATCCCGCTCGTCAGCGCCGCCATGGATACGGTAACCGAGGCCCGCACCGCCATCTGCATGGCGCGGGAGGGGGGACTCGGCATCATCCACAAGAACCTTACCATCATCGAGCAGGCCCACGAGGTGGACAAGGTCAAGAAGAGCGAGTCCGGCATGATCGTGGACCCGATCACCATGCGTCCCAACCAGAAGATCAGCGAGGCCCTGGACATGATGTCGCGCTACCGCATCTCCGGTGTGCCGATCACCAAGCCCAACGGCAAGCTGGTGGGCATCCTCACCAACCGCGACCTGCGCTTCGAGACCGATTACGACCTCCCCATATCGGCCCGTATGACCAAGCGCAACCTGGTGACCGTTGCGGTCGGCACCACCCTGGAACAGGCAAAGGAACTCCTCAAGCATACACGGGTGGAAAAACTCCTGGTGGTGGACAACGAACGGTTTCTCAAGGGGTTGATCACCATCAAGGATATCGAGAAAGTCAAGAAATACCCCAATGCCTGCAAGGACAGCCTGGGGCGTCTGCGGGTCGGTGCGGCCGTGGGGCCGACGGCCGAGATGGAGGCCCGCATGGAGGCGCTCATCAAGGCGGGCGTGGACGTGATCGTCATCGACACTGCCCACGGCCACTCCCAGGCGGTGATCGACGCCGTGACCCGGGCCAAGTCCACCTTTTCCGGCGCGGAGATCATCGCCGGCAACATCGCCACCGCCGAGGCGGCCGAGGCGTTGATCAAGGCCGGGGCCGACGGCATCAAGGTCGGCATCGGGCCGGGTTCCATCTGTACCACCCGTGTGGTGGCCGGCGTGGGCGTGCCGCAGATCACGGCCATCCATGAATGTTCCCGCGTGGCCCACAAGCATGGTATCCCGGTCATTGCCGACGGCGGCATCAAGTATTCGGGAGACCTGCCCAAGGCGGTCACGGCCGGAGCGGACAGCATCATGATCGGTTCGCTCTTTGCCGGCACCGAGGAATCGCCGGGCGACACGGTCCTCTACCAGGGGCGCACCTACAAGACCTATCGCGTCATGGGCTCCATCGGCGCCATGAAGGACGGGAGCAAGGACCGCTATTTCCAGTCGGATGTGGGGGAAGACGTCAAGCTGGTGCCCGAGGGGATCGAGGGGATGGTGCCGTTGCGCGGACCGCTCTCGGCCAATATCCACCAACTGCTGGGCGGGCTGCGTTCCGGCATGGGCTACACCGGCTGCGCAAGTATCCCGGATTTGCAGGAAAAGGGGCGTTTTGTCCGCATCACCGGCGCCGGGCTCAAGGAGTCCCATGTGCATGACGTGACGATTACCAAGGAAGCGCCGAATTACCGGGTCGGGAATTAATTAATCTAACCCCGGTCTCTCACAGAGGCACAGAGACACAGAGAACGACAAAAGCTGATTTTATCATGTGGTTTAATTTGATTTTGATTCTCTCCGTGCCTCTGTGAGCTCTGTGTGAGCATGAATTTAAAGATTATACAGGTTCCGATAATGCCAGATATTCACAGCCAAAAAATCCTGATCCTCGATTTCGGGTCCCAGTATACCCAGTTGATCGCCCGGCGGGTCCGCGAGGCCCATGTCTATTGCGAACTACACCCTTTTGACATGGCGCTGGACGCCATCCGCGCCTTCTCCCCCAGCGGAATCATCCTTTCGGGCGGGCCCAAGTCGGTTTATGAGCCGGGTGCGCCGGTAGTTGCCGAGGAGCTGTTTGAACTGGGGGTGCCGGTCCTGGGGGTCTGCTACGGCATGCAGTTGATGAGCCGTCACTTCGGCGGCGAGGTGGTGCCTGCGGGCAAACGTGAGTTCGGCCACGCTGAGTTGCTGGCGTGCGGCAAACCGGGGGCGCTGTTCGACGGTTTTTTTGTCGAAGGGAAAAGCCCTGTCTGGATGAGCCACGGCGACCACGTGGCCCGCGTTCCCGACCGGTTCGAGGTGGTGGCTGAAACGGCCAATGCGCCGGTCTGCGCCATCCAGGACATCGGCCGGCGTCTCTACGGGGTCCAGTTCCATCCCGAGGTCAACCACACACCTCGGGGCGAACTGCTGATCGACACCTTTGTCCGCACCATCTGCGGCTGCACCGGTCAATGGACCCCCGGACACATCATCGAGGATGCCGTGGAGCGCATCCGCCGGCAGGCAGGCAATGACCGGGTCATTCTGGGGCTGTCCGGAGGAGTGGACTCCTCGGTGGCCGCGGCCCTGATCCATCGCGCCATCGGTGACCAGCTTACCTGCGTCTTTGTGGATAACGGGCTGCTGCGCCTGGGGGAAGGGGACCAGGTCATGGCGACCTTTGCCGAGAACCTGGGAGTCAAGGTGCTCCGGGTGGACGCGGAGAAGCGCTTTTTGTCCGCCCTGGCCGGGGAGAGCGATCCGGAAAAGAAGCGCAAGATCATCGGCGGCCTCTTCGTGGACATCTTCGAGGAGGAGTCGAACCGGATCGAGGATGCCCGCTGGCTGGCCCAGGGGACCATCTATCCCGATGTGATCGAGTCGGCCGGGGCCAAGACCGGCAAGGCCCATAACATCAAGAGCCACCATAACGTCGGCGGCCTGCCCGAGTACATGAAGCTCAAGCTGCTGGAGCCCTTGCGGGAACTGTTCAAGGACGAAGTGCGCGCCATCGGGGAAGAGCTGGGCCTGCCGCGCCAGATGGTCTGGCGCCATCCCTTTCCCGGCCCCGGCCTGGGGGTCCGCATCCTGGGAGAGGTGAAAAAGGAGTATGCCGATATTCTGCGCCGGGCCGATGCCATCTACATCGAGGAGTTGTACGCCACGGGCCATTACGACAAGAACAGCCAGGCCTTTGCCGGATTCCTGCCGGTCAGGAGCGTCGGAGTCATGGGGGATGGGCGCACCTACGAGTACGTGATCGCCC
>JAATGX010000097.1 GCA_015688915.1 Desulfuromonadales bacterium | reverse complement strand
TTCCTTCATACCCTTTGCCATGCCCAGCATGAGCAGGATGGCCGGCATGGTCTGTGCCACGACTATCAGGGCGCAGAACCCGAGAAAGATCCAGGAGAAGATGCCGCTGTCGTCGACGTGCGGGGTGGATGCTGCCATTGCTGTTGCTGGGGCGATGGTTCCGATTATGGTGGTGATAAGTGCTCTCATGACGTCCTCCTTTTATGTGGTGATCCGTAGTGCTCTTGACCTGTATCTAGCATCGGACGTGCCAAAGTTTGTGAAAAACGCTCCGATAGTCATAACATGCTTATTTTGATGATAAATATTATTTTGCAACAAGACAAGGACCAACCGGTCGGGTCGGACGATTGCGCAGGGATGTATTGGAATGCCATACACCCGAATATGGGTCTGAGACGGGTAATGCTTTTACCGTCAAGGTTTTTGAGGCTGTTATCCGGATTGTGCGAGTGTATATTTTGTCGGGTGGTTAATTCCGGCTAAAGAATTTTGATGGTGAGGTACAGGGAGATATTCCCTATTGATTAACATCATGATACATTTACTGCCCGTTCCGGTGGGCTCATAAAAGAAACCGCTCATCCCCGGCTCATGGGGATGACGCGAGTGATCGTTACCATTCCCGCATTGGAGGTACAGAGCATGATTGCCATGAAAGACCCCGCGCTGTTCAGGGAAAAATGTTATGTCAACGGCCAATGGGTCGATGCGGATGACGGCAGGACCATTGCCGTCACCAATCCGGCCACCGGCGAGACCATCGGCAGCATCCCCCGGATGGGGGCGGCCGAGACCCGCCGCGCCATTGAAGCGGCCAATGCCGCCCTGCCGGCATGGCGGGCCAAAACAGCAGGGGAGCGTTCCATCATTCTGCGGCGGTGGAACGATCTGCTGCTGGAACACCAGGAAGACCTGGCCGTCCTGATGACCGCCGAGCAGGGCAAGCCGCTGGCCGAAGCGCGGGGCGAGATCGCCTATGCCGCCTCGTTCATCGAGTGGTTCGCCGAGGAGGGCAAACGGGTCTACGGCGACGTCATCCCCCCGCACCAGCGGGACAAGCGGATCGTGGTCATCAAGGAGCCGATCGGCGTCTGCGCCGCCATCACCCCCTGGAACTTTCCGGCCGCCATGATCACCCGCAAGGCCGGCCCGGCCCTGGCCGCCGGCTGCACCATGGTGGTCAAGCCGGCCACCATGACCCCCTACTCGGCCCTGGCCCTGGCCGAACTGGCCGCCCGGGCCGGGGTGCCGGCGGGCGTGTTCAGCGTCGTCACCGGTGATTCCGGGGCCATCGGCAACGAACTGACCGGCAATCCCATCGTGCGCAAGCTCACCTTCACCGGTTCCACCGAGATCGGCAAGGTGCTCATGCGGCAGTGCGCCGGCACGGTGAAGAAGCTGGCCCTGGAACTGGGGGGGAACGCGCCGTTTATCGTGTTCGACGACGCCGACCTGGACGCGGCCGTGGAGGGCGCGCTGGTTTCCAAGTACCGCAATACCGGCCAGACCTGCGTCTGCACCAACCGCTTCCTGGTCCAGGACGGTGTGTACGACGCCTTTGCCGCCAAACTGGTGGCCGCGGTGGCACAATTGAAGGTCGGTGACGGCCTGAAGGGGGAAACCCAGCAAGGCCCGCTCATCAACGTGGACGCCATGCAGAAGGTCGAGGAGCACATCGCCGATGCGCTGGGCAAGGGCGCGCGGGTCCTGTACGGAGGGCAGCGGCACGAACTGGGCGGAACCTTCTTCCAGCCCACGGTCCTGGCGGACGTCACCCCGGAAATGCTGGTGGCCCGCGAGGAGACCTTCGGGCCCCTGGCGCCGCTGTTCAGGTTCACCACCGATGCGGAGGCGATCCGCATGGCCAATGACACGGAATTCGGCCTGGCCGCCTACTTCTACAGCCGCGACATCGGCCGGATCTGGCGTGTCGCCGAGGCGGTGGAATACGGCATCGTCGGCATCAACACCGGCCTCATCTCCACGACCATCGCCCCGTTCGGCGGCATGAAGGAATCCGGCTTCGGTCGGGAAGGCTCCAGGTACGGTATGGATGATTACCTGGAGATCAAATATCTCTGCATGGGTGGCATCTGAGACTGAGGAGTTTGTGAAGAGATGAAGATTATTGACCTGATACAACCGGAACAACCATTTATCTCCCTTGAATATTTCCCCCCCAAGGAGCGGGCCGAATGGCCGGCGTTCTTCCGGACCGTGGAGCGGCTGGCGTACCTGAAGCCGCTCTTTGCCTCGGTCACCTACGGGGCGGGCGGCAGCACCCAGGACGCCTCCCTGGAGATCGTCACCCGCATGCAGCGGGAGCATGGCCTTGAAACCATGGCCCACCTGACCTGCATCGGCGCCTTTCGCGGCGACGTGCGCGCCTTCCTCGACCGGCTGGCCGAGGCCGGGGTGGGCAACGTGCTGGCCCTGCGGGGGGACTTGCCCCAGGATGCCCCCCCCGAATTCTCGGCCTGTCGCACCCTGCTGCATGCATCGGACCTGGTCGGTTTTATCCGCGAGTCCCATCCGGGCATGGGGATCGGCGTGGCCGGGTACCCGGAGACCCACCCCGAGGCCGAGAGCCCCGAGGCTGACCTGGCGGCGCTCAAACAAAAGCTGGACCAGGGGGGGGATTTCGCCATCACCCAGCTCTTCTTCGACAACCAACTCTACTTCGACTTTGTCCGCCGGGTCCGGTCCCTGGGTATCCAGAAGCCGATCATCCCCGGCATCCTGCCGGTGGTCAGCCTGAAGGTGATCCGCCGCATCACGACGCTCTGCGGCGCCGCCATCCCGGCCGATTACCTGGCCGCGCTGGAGGAGGCCGACGCCCGGGGCGGCGTGGCCGCGGTGCAGGAACTGGGGGTCGCCCATGCCCGCAGGCAGGCTGAAGAGTTGCTGGCGGCCGGCGCGCCGGGGGTCCACCTGTATACCCTCAACCGGGCCGATGCCGTGCTGGAGATCGCCCAGGGGCTGCTGCCATGACCCAGACCATCCAACAGGCCCTGACCGAACGGATCCTGGTCATCGACGGCGCCATGGGCACCCAGTTGCAGGAACGCAACCTCAAGGCCGACGACTTCGGCGGCCCGGCCTTCGAGGGGTGCAACGAGCAGTTGGTGCTGACCCGTCCGGACGTGATCATGGATGTCCATCGCGCCTACCTGGAGGCCGGGGCCGATATCATCGAAACCGACACCTTCGGCGCCACCGACATCGTGCTGGCCGAGTACGGACTCCAGGACAAGGTGTTCGAGATCAACCGCCGGGCCGCGGAGATCGCCCAATCGGCCTGCGCTGCCGTGGCCACCCCGGACAAGCCGCGCTGGGTTGCCGGCTCCATGGGCCCCACCACCCGCACCATCTCGGTCACCGGCGGCGTCACCTTCGACCAGTTGATCCAGGCCTTCCACGGCCAGACCCTGGGGCTGCTGGCCGGCGGGGTGGATCTGCTGCTCCTGGAGACGGCCCAGGACACCCTGAACCTCAAGGCCGCGGCCGAGGGGATCCGGTTGGCCTTCCGGGAGACCGGCCAACGGGTGCCGCTGATGATCTCCGGCACCATCGAGCCGACCGGCACCATGCTGGCCGGCCAGGGGGTGGAGGCGCTCTACGCCAGCGTGGCCCACCTGGAGGACCACCTGGGGCTGATCAGCATCGGCCTCAACTGCGCCACCGGCCCGGAGTTCATGACCGACCATGTGCGGGCCCTCTCGGACCTGGCCTCCTGCGGGGTTTCGGTCTATCCCAATGCCGGGCTGCCGGACTCCGACGGCCGGTACGGGGAGACACCCGATTCCCTGGCGACAAAGCTCTCCCGTTTCGTGGACGCAGGCTGGATCAACATCATCGGCGGCTGCTGCGGCACCACCCCGGCCCATATCGCGGCCATTGCCCGGATGGTGGCGGCCAAGGCCCCGCGCCGCCCCCAGACGGCCCGGCGGCGCGTGGTGACCGGCATCGAGCCGCTGTTCGTTGAAGAAGACGCTCGGCCGGTATTGGTGGGGGAGCGGGCCAACGTGATCGGCTCCCGGAAATTCAAGAACCTGATCGTGGCTGAGCAGTTCGAGGAGGGGAGCGAGATCGCCCGGGCCCAGATCAAGGCCGGCGCCCAGGTGATCGACGTCTGCGTGGCCAATCCGGACCGGGACGAACCGGCCGACATGGAGCGGCTGCTCCGCTTCCTCCCCCGCAAGGTGCGGGCTCCGTTCATGATCGACAGCACCGACGCGCGGGTCATGGAACTGGCCCTGCGCCACCTCCAGGGGAAGTGCATCCTCAACTCCGTCAACCTGGAGGACGGCGAGGAACGCTTTGCCGCAATCGCCCCCCTGGTGCAGCGTTACGGCGGGGCCCTGGTGGTGGGGTGCATCGACGAGGACCCGCAGCACGGCATGGCAATCACCCGCGAGCGCAAACTGGCCATAGCCAGACGCTCCCACGACCTGCTGGTGAACGGCTACGGGCTGCATCCCGAGGACCTGATCTTCGACCCGCTGGTCTTTCCGGTGGGGAGCGGCGACGCGAATTACATCGGTTCGGCGGTTGAGACCATCGAAGGGGTGCGGCTGATCTCCGAGGCGTTCCCCCGGTGCAGCACCATCCTGGGGATCTCCAATGTCTCCTTCGGCCTGCCGCTCCCCGGACGGGAGGTGCTGAACGCGGTGTTCCTCTACCACTGCGTCAAGGCCGGGCTCGGGTATGCCATCGTCAATACCGAGAAGCTGGAGCGGTACGCCTCCATCCCCGAGGAGGAGCGCCGCCTGGCCGAAGACCTGCTCTTCAACCGTGGCGCAGACCCGGTGGCCGCCTTTGCCGCCGCGTTCCGCGACAAGAAGCCGGTTACCCACGCCCCGGCCGCCGAACTGCCGCTGGACGAGCGCTTGCCGCTCTACATCGTCGAGGGGAGCAAGGACGGCCTCACGGGCGATCTGGATGCGGCCCTGGCCCGGGGCGACCGCCCCCTGGAGATCATCAACGGCCCGCTCATGGCCGGCATGGCCGAGGTGGGGCGGCTCTTCAACGACAACCAGTTGATCGTGGCCGAGGTGCTGCAATCGGCCGAAGCCATGAAGGCGGCGGTGGCCCACCTGGAACCGCACATGGAAAAGGGGGAGAGCGCGGCCAAGGGGAAGATGCTCCTGGCAACAGTCAAGGGGGATGTGCACGACATCGGCAAGAACCTGGTGGAGATCATCCTCTCCAACAACGGCTTCCAGGTGGTCAACCTGGGGATCAAGGTGCCGCCGGAGGCGCTCATCGAGGCGGCCCGCCGGGAACGGCCCGATTTCATCGGCCTGTCCGGCCTGCTGGTCAAGAGCGCCCAGCAGATGACCATCACGGCCGGCGACCTGCGGGAGGCCGGGATCGAACTCCCCCTGCTGGTGGGAGGGGCGGCCCTGTCCCGCACCTTTGCCGACACCCGCATCGCGGCCGAGTATGGCGGGCCGGTGCTGTACGCCAAGGATGCCATGGCCGGGCTGGACCTGGCCAACCAGTTATTCGATCCGGACCAGAGCCCGCACCTGCTGGCGGCCCTGGCGGAGCGCCAGGAGGGGGTTTCCCGCCAGGACGCCGCCCGGCGGGAAACGGCCGGCACCGGCATCGTCAGCACGGAACGCTCGGCCGTGGCCGGGAACGCGCCGATCCTGGCGCCCCCTGATCACGACCCGCACCTGTTGCGCGACATCCCGCTCAACCAGGTGGTTCCCTTCCTCAACCGCCAGATGCTCTACACCAAGCACCTGGGGCTGTCCGGCGTGGTGGACAGGCTGCTGGCAGCCGGGGACGACAAGGCGCTCAAACTGCACACCGCCGTGGAGGAGATGCTGGCCAAGGCCCAGGCCGAGGGGCTGATCCGGCCCCAAGCCCTGTACCACCACTTCCCGGCCAACGGCGCCGCCAACGACCTGATCCTCTTCGATCCGGCCGGGTCGAACAACGAGATCATGCGTTTCACCTTTCCGCGCCAGGCCGGCGGGGAAAGGCTCTGTCTGGCCGACTTTGCCCGGCCGGCCGGCGGGGAGCGGGACAACGTGGCCCTGTTCGTGGTCACCTGCGGCAGCGGCGTCCGCGACCTGGCCGAGCGCTGGAAGCGGGAGGGGGAATTCCTCAAGTCCCACCTGATCCAGGCCCTGGCCCTGGAACTGGCCGAGGCAACGGCCGAGTTCCTGCACCGCCGCATCCGCACCGGCTGGGGGATCGCCGACGATCCGGCCCTGACCATGAAACAGGTCTACAACGCCGAGTACCGGGGCATCCGGGTCTCCTTCGGCTACCCGGCCTGCCCGGAGCTGAGCGACCAGAGGAAGCTGTTCGCCCTGCTCCAGCCGGAACAGATCGGGGTGCAGCTGACCGAGGGGGACATGATGGACCCGGAGGCCAGCGTCTCGGCCCTGGTGTTCCATCACCCGGAAGGGCGTTATTTCAGCGTTGGCGGGTAAACCTTCACAAGCGGTTCAACACGGAGACACGGAGAACACAGAGGAAAATATAAAATCTGATGAGCGCCGATCTTCCGCCAACCGCGCTCACGCGATAAGTCCCCCTTTGAAAAAGGGGGATTTAGGGGGATTTGCCTGTAACGGCGCAACTTCAAATCCCCCCTGACCCCCCTTTTTCAAAGGGGGGACGCTTGGCGGAACTGCGATCTCTATGCCTCTGTGTTTCGCATACGGTGCATAACTTACCAATGGGGCCCACTATCAACGACCTTTCCCGTCTCCTTGCCTATCTTCGGCCGCTTCGCCGGCGTTTTGCCGCCGGAACCGGTTTCCTGCTGGTGACCAACGGCTTTGCCCTGCTGATCCCCTGGCTCATGAAGCTGGCCGTGGAAGGGCTCCAGCATCCGGTGTCCGCCCGTTTCTCCCCCACCGCCTGCGCCCTGGTCATTGTCGCGCTGGCCGTGGCGCACTGTGTATCCCGCGTTTTTTCCCGCACCCTGTTCCTCAACGCCGCCCGCATCATCGAATTCCGCATTCGTGAAGAGCTGTTCCGCAAGCTGGTGCTGCTGGACCAGCTCTTCTTTTCCGGGAACAGGACCGGGGACATCCTGTCGCGCTTTGCCAACGACCTGACCAATGTGCGCATGGTGGTCGGGTTCGGCGCCATGAGCGCCATGAATGCGCTGATCATGTACGTCGCAACGGCATCGTTGATGCTGCGCATCCATCCCCGGCTGACCCTGTGCGCCATCATCCCGTTCCCCCTGATGGTGCTGGTGGTGAAAAAAGTCAGCGACCACATGTTTCAGCGCTCCCTGGAGGCCCAGGAGGAGCTGGCCCGCCTGTCGAGCCTGACGGAGGAGTCGGTTTCCGCGGTGCGGCTGATAAAGTCCTACTGCCGGGAGGAGCATTTCCAGGGGTTGTTCGCGGAGGCCTCTGCCCGGTACCTGGCCTGCAACCTGCGTCTGGCACGACTGCGCGGGCTGCTGCTGCCCATAATGGCGACCGCCACCGGGGCCGGGACGCTGGTCGTGCTGTTCATGGGGGGGCGGCTGGTGATCGGCGGGGCCATAACCCTGGGAGATTTCGTGGCCTTCAGTGGTTACCTGGCCATGCTGACCTGGCCGACCGTGATGATGGGATGGATACTGACCCTGGCGCAACGGGGGGCAGCCTCCATGTCGCGCCTGACCGTGATCCTGGGGGCCGAACCGGCGGTTGCCGACGCCCCGGACGCGGAGCCGCTGGCAGAGGTGCGGCACGGCATCGAGTTTCGGGACCTGTCCTTCGGCTATGGCCCTGCGCCGGTCCTCAACCGGATTTCATGCTCCATTGCGGCGGGGGAGCGGATCGGGATCACCGGCGCGGTGGGGAGCGGGAAATCGACGCTGCTCAAGCTACTGCCGCGCCTGCTGCCCGCGGGCGACGGCACGATCTTCATCGATGGCCGCGACATCAACCGGATCACCCTGGACAGCCTGCGCGGGCTGATCGGCTACGTCCCCCAGGAGGCGTTCCTCTTTTCCCGCACCCTGCGCGAGAACATCGCCTATGGCGCCGCTGGCGGTCATGATACGGTCGAGGAGTTGGCCCGCCAGGTGAGCCTTACTGCCGATGTGGAGCGGTTTCACGAAGGGCTGGAGACCATGGTGGGGGAAAAGGGGGTGACGCTGTCGGGCGGCCAGAAGCAGCGACTCTCCATTGCCCGGGCGCTCTCGGTGGCCCCTCGCATCCTGCTCCTGGACGACCCGCTCTCGGCGGTGGATGCTGGCCGGGAAGAGGAGATACTGGGGGAGTTGGGCCGCCTCTGCGATGGCAAAACCGTGCTGATCGTGTCGCACCGCCTGTCGGCCTTCCGGGAGTGCGACCGGGTGCTGGTGCTGAAGGATGGGGGGATTGCGGAGACGGGGAACCCGGCCGAACTGCTGGAGCGGGGCGGGTTGTATGCCGCGATGCACCGCACCCAGCGGCTGGAGGAGGAACTGGGGACAGGGGACTAGGGATTGGTTTTTACCAGTCCCCAGTCCCTGTCTAAAACGGATACCCCAAGCCGACGAATATGGCCGGCCCGTCACGTCCAATTCCCATATCGACCCTGCCGACGATATTGGGACGGACAGTGGCGCGAAAACCGACGCCCGGGTTGTATTCGAAGTCATTGGTACGGGCCTTGTCAAGGGATTTCATCACAGCGCCCAGGTCGATGAAAGGGGCTACCTCCCAATCGGCGGTGACGTTGAATACCTCCCAGCGGAAGAGCCGGATGCGCTCCTCCAGGTTGCAGAGCAGGAAGCTGTTGTCGATGAAGCGGTTGCGGCCATAGCCGCGCAGGGTGGTTTCGCCTCCCAGGACGCTCTGTTCCAGGAAAGGGACCTTGTCCCCCAGGGTCTGGTTGTACATGAGGCGGAACACGCTGATATAGCGGGCATTGTCCAGAGGTATGAACCCTTTTATTTCAACTTCGTAGTGCCGGTAGTCCTCGGCGCTGCCCAAGGCTTTGACGCTGGGCTCGATGGTGGCCCGGGCGTAGCCGCCGGAGGTCGGGGTGTCCCTGCTGTCCAGAGAGTTGTAGATCAGGGAAAGCCGCTGGGTATGGGCGGTGAAGCCGTCGATGCCGGGAACCGAGTCTTCCCTGAACCGGTCCTTGATAAAGGGCACGCTGCGTATCGCCCCTTCCCGGATGGACACATCGCGGAAGCGGTCGCCAACCAGGATCTGAACATATTTGCCGATCTGGTAGCTGGCCGAAAGGTTGAACCCCACTTCGTCGTCATCGTAGTTGCTTTCCTGCTGGAGAGGGCTCTTGGCCTCAAAGCCGAAAAAGCGGGCCGAGCCGTCGGAGTACTTATAGACGAAGGCGTTCAGTTCGAGCTTGTTGTTCAGGTACGAGGTGTCCCTGATCTTGAATTCATAATCATGGTTGACCCGGGTGGACTGGGAGAGGCTGATCTCGATGTTTTGCTCGGGTGCCGGATAGAAGGCGCCGTACAGGGAGATAGTGGCGCCGAAGTTGTTGTTATAATTAACCTGGGGTGCCAACAGTGCGTTGATCTCATCTTTTTTGTTATGAATCAGAAACGCGGCCAGGGCACCGGAGGTTATCCCTTCGTTGGGGCTGGATGCGATCACCGGCAGGGGCACGGTCACCATCTTGACGTTGTCGTCGCAGTTGCTGCAGGCAAGGGGAAATGGCAGCTTGTCGCGTGCAACGTAGCTGGTGCAGCTACAGAGCAGCATAACTGAACATATAATGAGGATCTTATATAGTGTTGGGGCACGAAAAGACATGACGCGTCTATGTATCACCCCCCCTGTCGGGTGTCAACAGCACAGTTGCCTTGATGCCGCTGATAGCGCTTGTTTCCGGATGCCGTGTAAGCTAATATGCATTTCGAATTTATGCATTCCGGGCCAGAACTAATAACTCCCTTCATTCGAGGTTGTTTTTCAAGGGTTTCCATGAAGCTCAACGCCAAGCTCGTCATCATCATGCTCACGTTGCTGGTTCTCACCATGCTGAGCTTGTTCACCATGAACCAGTACGCCCAGAACGACCTGGTCAGCGAGATCCAGGACAGCTCCCAGGAGATATCCAAGGCGATCCAGATGAGCATCGAGGATATCACTTCGGAGGGCGAGACCTCACGCCTGACCGATTACCTTAACAAGGCCCGCGACCGTGGCATCAACGAAATCAATATCATCAGCAACGAAGGGGAGATCCTTGACTCTTCCGATCCTGAGAAAATCGGCAAGAAGCGTGAAATCAAGAAACTGGAAAAAGGGGTCCGCGCCGCTACGCGCCAGCCGGCGGGAGCATCGATCCTTTCCCAAAAACCGTATGAAGTAGTTGTGCCGGTCATTGTCGGCGACGAACAACTGGGTTATGTCCAGATCAACATGCTGCTGGACAATATCCGCGACATCCAGCACGCCAATTTCATCCGCCGGCTGTTCGCCACCTGCATGGTTTTTGCCGTCGGCATTGCATTCACCATCTATCTGGCCCGACGCTACACCGAGCCGATCCATCGCCTGGCGGGCGATTTCAAGCGTGTTTCGGCCGGTGACCTGTCGGTGACCATCCCGGTCGAAAGCCAGGATGAAATTGGGGAGTTGGCCCACGGTTTCAACAACATGGTGGAGAAACTCCGTGAGCGTGAGGTCCTGGAAAAACGGCTCTACGAGGCTGAACACCTCTCCCGTGTCGGTCAACTGGCCTCGGGCATCGCCCATGAGATTCGCAACCCGCTCAATTACATCAGTCTTGCCATCGATCACCTCAAGGTCGAGATGCTCCCCCTGTGCAGCGATAAGCGCCCGGAACTGGAAGAGCTGACCGATAAGATCAAGGAAGAGGTTCGCCGCGCCAACTACATGGTGCTCAACTTCATGAATTATGGCCGACCGCTCAAGCTGCGCCGTGCCCTGGTGGCGTATACCGATATTCTGGCAAAGGTGCTGCCGCTGATCAACGACCGGCTGGCGGAACAGCATATCCGTGTCGAGCAGCATATCGATCCCGATGTGCCGTTGTTGTGGGTTGATCAGGAGCTGCTGCGAAACTGCATCCTCAATTTTCTCAGCAATGCCGCCCAGGCCATGACCGACGGCGGCGTGATCAGCCTGGGCGCTTCAATAGACGCGGAACATGGCCGGGTAGCTTTGACCTTTGGCGATCAGGGAAGCGGCATCCGAGAAGAGGACATGACCAAGATATTCCAGCCGTACTTTACCACAAAAGATGTGGGCATCGGCCTCGGTCTGGCCATCACCGAGCGGATTATCAAGGAACATGGCGGCGAAATCCAGGTTCGGAGCTTGCCGGACAAAGGGACGACCTTCACGGTGCTGCTGCCGTTACGTGCGGAAGAACCTGGGAAAATCAGTTGACCGCGAAAACCACCCAACACAAAATGAATGCCAGGAACAGGCGCTGAGAGCGCACGGGATCTTCAGAAGGGCCGGCGACAATGATGAACGGAAGCATACTGATAGTAGATGATGAAAAAGGGCAGCGGGATATCCTGACCGTCATCCTCTCCAAAGAGGGTTATGACGTGGTTGATGTGCCCGGCGTGCGCGAAGCGTTGCAAAAAGTGGGCAGGCGCGAATTCGACCTGATCCTGACCGATCTGAAGATGCAGGGAGAGAGTGGGCTGGATCTGCTGGAGAAGGTGCTGGAGGACGATCCCCAGCAGTGCGTGATCCTCATGACCGCCCATGGCTCGGTTGATTCCGCCGTGGAGGCCATGAAGAAGGGGGCTTTCGACTACCTGGAGAAGCCGTTGGAGCGGGACAATCTGATCCTGACCCTGCGACGTGCCTTCGAGCGTATCGGCCTGATGCGCGAGAATCGCGTATTGCAGAAGCGGGTCGAGGCCATCCAGACCATCCCCAGCATGTTAGGCGAGCACCCCAAGATGCGCGAGGTCTTCCGTGTCGTTGCCAAGATCGCGGCGACGTCGTCCACCGTGCTGATCGTGGGAGAATCCGGCACCGGCAAGGAATTGGTGGCCCGCGCCATCCACGACGGGAGCCAGCGCCGGGAAAAACCGTTTATGGCCATAAACTGCGCGGCCATACCCGATACCCTGATCGAGAGCGAGTTGTTCGGCCACGAAAAGGGAAGTTTTACCGGCGCCAATGCGCGGGAGATCGGTATCTTCGAGGCGGCCAACGGCGGCACGGTCTTTCTGGATGAGATCGGCGAGATGAACGTGGCCATGCAGGCCAAGCTGCTCAGGGCCATCCAGGAGAAAGAGGTCCGCCGGGTGGGGGGCAAGGTCAATATCCCTCTGGATGTGCGCATCCTCTCGGCCACCAACAAGGAGTTGGAACAGGAGATCAAGCATGGCAACTTCCGTGAGGACCTCTTCTACCGCTTGAATGTGATCCGTATCAACCTCCCCCCACTGCGGGAGCGTGGCAGCGATGTCAAGACTTTGACAGAGTATTTTGTAAAAAAATACAGCAAGGCATCCGGTATTGCAGTGGACGGCATTTCCAAGTCCGCCCTCAAATTGTTGATGAATTACACCTGGCCCGGCAATGTGCGCAGTTGGAATCGGTCATCGAGCGTTCGGTGCTGATGGCCGAAAGCAATTACATTGAACCGGCGGACTTGCCGACCGAGATAACCGCTGCTTCGCTCCTGCCCGGCGGCATCCCCTTTGAGTTACCGCCGGAGGGGATCGCTTTCGAGGAGCTTGAGAAGGGCCTGATCGTCAAAGCCATGGAGCGGGCCGACTGGGTAATCGGTAAGGCGGCGCCGCTGTTGGGCATGAGCTACAAAACCCTGCAGTACCGGCTGGAGAAGTTTGGCATCGAACGACCGGAACGGCGGTCGAAATATTAGCGAAATTGTTGCCGGTATACTTTATGTCAGACAGCCACAGTCTCGTAATAGAGGCGATTGCCGGGGGTATTCATGCCTCGGGTATGACCTTGCTACAGGTGGGCAAGATCCGCGAAGCGGCCTTTCAGTTCAGGAAGGCGCTTCTGGTGGCGCCCCGCCTTTGCGATTCAGCGGTTGCCCTGGGACATTGTCTGCATCTGCTGGGGGAATACGCCGATGCGCTGGAGGCTTACGACCAGGCCCTGCAGGCCGCCCCTGATCGCGCGGTTGTATGGAACAACCGCGGTAACACGCTGCTGGAACTGCGTCGCTATGATGAAGCGGCAGAAAGCTATTCACGGGCATTGGAACTGGCACCTGCATTGCATGATGCCCGTGTGGCCCTGGCCACATGTTACCAGGCCCTGGGGCTGGTGGAAGAAGCGAAGGCTGCCTGCGACACCGTGCTGGTGGCAGACCCCGGGCATGCCGAGGCCCACTGGAACAGGGCTCTGCTGCTCCTCTTGACGGGAGAGTATCGGGAAGGGTGGCGTGAATATGACTGGCGCTGGCGTAAGCGGGGTTTCACCTCACCACGGCGGGACTTCCCGCAACCGAGCTGGCAAGGGGAACCGATTACCGGCAGGACCATCCTGATCCACGCCGAACAGGGCTTCGGCGATACGCTTCAGTTCTGCCGCTATGTCCCCCAGGTTGCCGCTCGGGGTGCCCGTATCATCTTCGAATGTCACCCGCCGCTGGTGCCGCTGATGGAGCACCTGGCCGAAGAGGTGAACGTGGTCGCCACGGGAGAACCGCTGCCCCCCTTTGACCTGCAGGCGCCACTCCTGAGCCTGCCGATGGTCTTTGACACCACCGTGGAGACCATACCCGGACATGTCCCGTATGTGGCGCCTCCTGTGGGGCGTCTTCCTTACTGGAACAGTCAAATAGTCGACGATGAGCGCCTCAACGTCGGCCTCTGCTGGGCCGGGAAATCCTATCCCGATCCGGGACGGAGTTGCCCGGTGGAGTTGCTGGCTCCGTTGGCGGGGATAGAGGGTGTCTCGTGGTGCTCCCTGCAGGTCGGCTGGGAGAAACCGCTGCCGTTGCCGATGAACGATTGTACAAGCCATGTTCGCGATTTTGGCGATACGGCGGCCCTGATTGCGCAACTTGACCTGGTCATAACCGTGGACACTGCCGTGGCGCACTTGGCAGGGGCATTGGGAAAGCCGACTTGGGTCATGCTCCCCTATGCCCCGGACTGGCGCTGGATGTTGGGGCGCGAGGATTCTCTCTGGTATCCCACGATGCGGCTTTTCCGGCAATCCGGGCTCGGTTCGTGGGAGGATGTGGTCCGGCGGGTGGGGGACGCGCTGGATAATGAGGTTGCCCGGACACGTTGACGATTGGCGGGCTGCTGATTAAGTAAAAACGTGATAGTTTTCAGAGGATGCATATGTTATTGATCTAACCGGTTTACTGGGATGCTCTCAGTATATCCGTCTTCAAGGATACAACATGTTGATTGACAAAATAACTTCACGCCAGGCCAGCATTGGTGTCATCGGCCTCGGGTATGTCGGCCTGCCGCTTGTCATTGCATTTTATAAGGCAGGTTTCCATGTCACCGGCTTTGACGTTGATCAGTACAAAGTTGCATTGCTTGCAAATGGCGACAGTTATATTAAGACAAT
>JAATGX010000139.1 GCA_015688915.1 Desulfuromonadales bacterium | reverse complement strand
GGCCAGCGCCAGCGCATCTGTATTGCCCGCGCCCTGCTCAAGAACGCCCCGATCCTGATCCTGGACGAGGCCACCAGCGCCCTGGATACGGAAAGCGAACAGATGGTTCAGAAGGCCTTGGACAATCTGATGGTCAACCGCACGACCTTCGTCATCGCCCATCGCCTCTCCACCGTGCTGCATGCCGACCAGATCGTCGTTCTCGAAGGGGGGCGCATCGTGGAAAGCGGTTCCCACGACGATCTGCTGGCCAACAGCGGACTCTACAGCCGGCTGCACTCCCTCCAGTTCAGCGACCGGGATCCGGTCGGATTAATCGACGAGCCATGAAACAGATCATCTGGGCACTCCAGGCCGCAATCTTCTCTACCCTGACCTGGGTCGCCGCTTTTCTGCCGGCTTCGATCACCTACCGGCTGGGGGCGCTGGCGGGGCTGTTAATCCCCTTGATCGTCCCCAAACGCCGCGCCATTGCCATCGACAACATCAGCCGCGCCCTTCCGTTCATGAAAGCCCATCCGCTCTGGGATTCGCCCTGTGACGATCCGCGGGAGCTTGCTCGCGAAACCTTCAAAAACCTGGGCCGGTCGTTGATGGAGGTCTGCCGTCTCTACCAGGGCAGAGGGGAAGATGTCATCGCAAGCATCGAACTGCGCGGCCGGGAAAACTACGAAGCGGCCAGGGCCAAGGGCAAGGGGCTGCTCTTCTTCACCGGCCACTGCGGCAACTGGGAACTCCTGGCACTGGCCTTCAGCAGCCTGTTCGGCGAAGGGATGTCGGTCGTGGCCCGCCGCCAGAACAACCCGTTTCTCAACCGTATGGTGGAACGGATGCGCATGAGTTACAACAGCCGGGTAATCTACAAACGGGGCGCCCTGAAAGGCATCCTGACGGCGCTTAAAAAAAGGGAGTTGGTCGGCATCCTGGCCGACCAGGCGGTCTTTGCCGAGGACGGCGCCCTGATCGACGTCATGGGACGCAAGGCATGGGCCTCCAAGGCTCCGGTGATCATCGCCCAGAAGAGCGGCGCGCCCCTGTTGCCCACCTTTATCCATCGGGAAGGCGAGCGGCAGGTGATCACCTTTTACCCAGAACACCGGTTCGGCGGCGACATGAGTGACGAGGGGATCAGAAGAGAGACCCAGGCCCTGTCCCGCTACGTGGAAAATTTCGTGGTGGCCCACCCGACCCAGTGGTACTGGGTCCACCGCCGCTGGAAGAGGGCAGGAGAGACCTCATGAACAAGAAACTGATCGATTTCGGGCTGCCACTCGGCATACTGCTGATCGGAACGGTGATTATCGCCGTCACCGGGACGGACCTGGGGGTATCCGCCTGGGTTTACCATCTCAACGGATGGCCGGTGGGGAGCCGGATACCCTGGCAGCAGTTCTACCGCTGGGGCTGCTATCCCGCCGTCATCGTCGGCCTGGCCTCCCTGGGGCTGTTGCTGGCTGCCCGTTTCAGGCCCGCCCTGGCCCGGTTCCGCCGTCAGGCCGCCTTCATGCTGCTGCTGTTGTTTCTGGGACCAGGGCTTCTGGTCAACGTGCTCTTCAAGGACCACTGGGGACGGCCGAGGCCGCGCCAGGTCGTCCAGTTCGGCGGCACCATGCAGTTCCACCAGCCATGGACTCCGGGAGAATCGGGCACCGGCAAGTCGTTTCCCTCCGGGCACGCCGCCTCCGCCTTCTACCTGGCCATGACGTCCTTCGCCCTGCGGCGGCGCTGGCCAAAGAGCGCGGCCCTGGTATTCGCCAGCGGCATGCTCTATGGCGTTCTGATGGGGGTGGCCCGCATCAGCCAGGGGGGGCACTTTGTCACCGACATCCTCTGGGCCTGGGGGGTGGTGCATCTCACGGCGGTGACGCTGTATTACCTGCTGCGGCTGGACCGGGAAGAGCCCACCTCCCCGGCGGACTGAGCCACCCGTGTTCTACGTCATCTACAACATACTCTCCCTTTTCCTGCTCATCCCGGTCTGCATCTACCACCTGTACCGCTCCGTCAGCCGTGGCCGGCCCGCGGCCTTTCGTGAGCGCTTCGGGCATATTTCATCCGGAGAATTGGCCAGGATCAGCAACCGTCCGGTGATCTGGCTGCACGCCGTGTCGGTGGGCGAGGCCATCGCGGCCCGGTCGTTGGTCAAGGCATTGTATGACCGTTACCCCGGCCATTGCATCGTCATGTCTACCACCACGGAAACCGGCCGGGGAGTCGCCGGACGGTTTCCTGAACCGGACTTGTGCATCTACTTCCCCTTTGACTTCCTGCCGGCGGTGCGCCGTGCGCTTGACGCAATCAGACCGCAGGTGGTCATCATCATGGAGACCGAGATCTGGCCCAACTTCACCCGCGAGGCGGCCCGACGCGGCATTCCGGTCATCCTGGCCAACGGCCGTATCTCGGACCGTTCCTTCAACCGCTACCTGCGATTCACGTGGTTCTTTCGCCACCCCCTGCAACTCTTCTCAAGCCTCTGCATGCAGACCGAAACCGACCGGGAACGGATCTGCGCCATCGGGGCGCCTCCGGCGCGTGCCCTGGTCGGAGGCAACCTCAAGTATGACATCCCTGTCCGGCAGCCGACCATAGCCGAAAAAAACGATCTAAGGGTTCGTTACTTCATCTCGGCAGGGTTGACCATCCTTACCGCCGGCAGTACCCACCCCGGCGAGGAGGCACATATCCTGGCCACCTATCGCGAGTTGCTGAATATCACCGATCGTCTGTTCCTGGTGCTCGTTCCGCGGCATCCCGAGCGGGCCGGTGAGATTTCCAAAATGCTTGAGCGCCGGGGCCTGATCCATCGCCGGCGCTCTGCCCTGGGAGCAGACAACAGGATGTTCCGCGGCGGCAATGTGCTCCTGGTGGACACCATCGGCGAGCTGATGGATCTGTACGCCCTGTCGGATCTGGTTTTCGTGGGTGGCAGCCTGGTGGAAACCGGTGGCCACAACCTCCTGGAACCGGCCTCGGTCGGCGTCCCCAGCATCTTCGGTCCCCACATGACCAATTTCCGGGAGATTGCATCGTTGGTGTTACGGTACGAGGCGGGCCTTCAGGTGGACGGTGCAGCGGGCCTGACGGACGCCTGTCGTGGCCTGATCGATAATTCCGACGAACTGCGGCGACTGGGGAAAAACGGACTGCGGATGATACGGGAAAACGGCGGCGCCACGGAGCGGCACATGGAGGTTATTGGCCGGTATTTATGAGACCTTCTCTCTCCGCATACTGGCGTCACCTGGCCAACGGCAACCGTACCGGCATCCTCGACCGGCTGATGTTGGCGCTGCTGATCCCGCTCTCCCTTCCCTACTCCCTGGTCCAGCGCCTGCGGGCTGGGCTGTACCGGACCGGGCTGCTGAAAACCAGACGGCTGCCGAGGCCGGTGATCTCGGTGGGCAACATCACCGTTGGCGGTACCGGCAAGACCCCTGTCACCGCCCTGATTGCCCGCCTGCTCCTGGAACGGAGGGCCAAGGTGGCGGTGCTGTCCCGCGGCTATGGCGGCCGCATGGAGGGACAGGTTGCCGTTGTGTCCGATGGCCGCAAGATACTCCTTACTGCGGAAGAGTGCGGCGACGAGCCGTATCTCCTGGCCTCCACCGTGCCGGGGCTGATGGTGGTCATGGGCAGCGACCGCTACAAGGCCGGGATACTGGCCATGGAGCGTCTCTCCCCTGACATCTTCCTCCTGGATGACGGCTTCCAGCATCTGCGCCTGCACCGGGATCTGGACATCCTGCTCCTGGACTGCGCCACGCCGTTCGGCAACGGCTGGACCCTGCCGGCAGGTATGCTACGGGAGCCGGTAAACGCGGCCCAACGTGCCGACCTGGTCATCCATACGCGCTGCCCCGTGGGGACCATCGCCGCCCCGGTGGTGGACGGGAAGCCCTTCAGCGGGGCCCGGCATCTCCTGGGCGGTGCCAGACCGCTCTCAGGCGGCAATCCCGTGGCCTTCGACACTCTGCGGGACCGCACAATTCTGGCCTTTGCCGGAATCGCCGAACCAAGCGCCTTTTTCGACGCACTGGCCGGCTGCGGCCTGAAGGTGGTTACGACCCTCGCCTTCCCCGATCATGTCCGCTACGATGATACCCGTATCTCCGAGCTTGCCGCCGCCATGCGGGCCTGTGGTGCGGACTACGCTATCACAACCGAAAAAGACGGCGTAAAGCTGGGGCACCTACCCTCGGAATTAGCCCAGAAGATACTGCTTGCCCCTCTTGAACTTTCCCTGGACGACCCCACCCATCTGGTGGCGTTATTATATAATTTGCTTCAAAAATAACGCTGCCTGTGGCATCATATGATGATTTAAATTTTCCGAATCCCGGACATCATGCTCCCACATAACCTGATTGACATACTGGCCTGTCCAGCCTGCAAAGGCCCACTGACGCAGCTCGAAAACGAGCCGGGACTGCTCTGCCGACCGTGTGGACTGCGGTTTCCGGTCAGGGACGGCATTCCGGTCCTGTTGGCGGACGAGGCGGAAAAGTGCGGGGACCGGGGACTGGGGACCAGGGACCGGGAAGCGGGTATTTGATTCATGCCGCCCACTCTCCAGTTCCCAGTCCCCAATCCCAGAATTCTGATCCGCAGCGTCAACTGGATTGGCGATGCGGTCATGACCACGCCCGCCATCAGTGCCATCAGGGAGCGCTTTCCCCAGGCCGAGATCACGCTGCTGGCCAATCCCCTGGTATCGCAACTCTTCTCCCCTCATGAATGGGTTGACCGGGTGATGACCTTCGACCGAAGGGGGAGCCATAAGGGGATCGGCGGCAAGTTCAGGCTGGCCGGGGAACTGAGAAAGCACCGCTTCGACGCGGCCATCATCCTGCCCAATTCCTTTGACTCGGCCCTGGTTCCCTGGCTGGCCGGCATACCGGTGAGGCTGGGCAAACGGAGTGACGGACGGGGATTGCTGCTGACCGGCCGTTATTGTCCCGATGAAAGCGCGATTGGACACGAGGTTGATTATTACCTCGACCTGGTGCGGCATTTCGGTATCACCGGCCGGCCTATGACACCCCACCTTGTCACGACACCGGACGAGGACATGGGCGCCGCCGCGCTGCTGGCAGCCCAGGGCGTGGGAGAAAATACGTTCGTGCTCGGCATCAACCCCGGCGCCACGTTCGGTTCAGCCAAACGCTGGTACCCGGAACGATTCGCCGAGGTCGCCCGGCGGCTTGCGGCTGAATGGCAGGCCCGGATCGTTATTTTCGGCGGTCCCGATGAAACGGACATCGCGGCCGGTATTGAACACCATCTGGCCGGAGACTGCCTGAACCTGGCGGGTAAAACCACGGTGCGCGACTTGATGGCGCTGATCAAGCGCTGCAACTTCTTCATTACCAACGACTCCGGACCGATGCATATCGCCGCCGCCTTCGGGGTTCCACTGGTGGCCATATTCGGCCCGACCGACCACACCGGCACAGCCCCCTACACCGGCCGGGCAGTGGTCGTGCATAAGGACGTGGAGTGCGCTCCCTGCAAATTGCGGGAGTGTCCGATCGACCACCGCTGCATGACGGAAATCACGGCCGACGACGTGGTGGCGGCGGCCATGCGGCTTTCACAACAACTACCGTCACCAAAGGCACCAGCATGACAAAGACACTCGTTACCGGCGCCGCCGGCTTCATCGGCTACCATGTCTGCAAGCGCCTGCTGGAACGGGGTGACGAGGTCGTGGGCCTCGACAACCTGAACGACTACTACGACGTTGGCCTGAAACAGGACCGCCTGAAGCAGTTGGAGCCGGCAACCGGCTTCCGCTTTGTCAAGTGCAGCCTGGAGGACCGCGAAACCATGGAGCGGCTCTTCGCCGACGAACGCTTCGACACGGTGATCCATGTGGCGGCCCAGGCCGGGGTGCGCTACTCCCTCGCCAATCCCCACGCCTATATCGACAGCAACATCGTCGGTTTCATGAACGTGCTGGAGGGGTGCCGCCACAATGGGGTGAAGCACTTGGTTTACGCCTCCTCCAGCTCGGTCTACGGGGCCAACACATTGATGCCCTTTTCGGTTCACCACAACGTGGATCACCCCATTTCCCTGTATGCCGCCACCAAAAAGGCCAACGAACTGATGGCCCATACCTATGCCAGCCTGTATGGGTTGGCCTGCACCGGGCTCCGTTTCTTCACGGTCTACGGTCCCTGGGGGCGCCCGGACATGGCCTATTTCTCTTTTACCAAGGCCATCCTGGAGGGCAGGCAGATCGACGTATTCAACCAAGGCAGGATGCAACGCGACTTTACCTATATCGACGACATTGTCGAGGGGGTGGTCCGGGTGGCCGACACGCCTCCGCTCCCCAACCCGGCCTGGGATAGTGCCACCTCCGATCCCGGCAGCAGCTACGCCCCCTATCGCATCTACAACATCGGCAACAACAGCCCGGTCGAGTTGCTGTATTTCATCAAAACACTTGAGCGGTGCCTGGGCAAGACAGCCAGGAAGAACCTGCTTCCCATGCAGGCCGGAGACCTTCCGTCCACCTGCGCCGATGTGGACGACCTGATCCGCGACATGGGCTTTGCCCCCAGCACTCCGCTCGAGGAGGGAATCGGGCGGTTTGTGGAGTGGTACCGCACCTATTTCAACATCTGAATGAGGGGCCGCTTCACCGTCGGCGCAGCATCAAGTGACGACGTAGGGAACGGTTCCCGGACCACACACGGCATGGCAGAAAGCATACACATTATCGAACCGACACTGGAAAGCGAATCAGGCCACTGTCACAGTTTCGTGTCGAGCCTTTTCAAGGCTGCCCCGAACCGTACCTTTCGGCTCTGGGTGGACAGACGCGCCACGTTGTCCGTTCCCGATAACGTGAGCGCCGTACCACATTTTTTCCGCGCGTTCCGCCGCATTCAGGCGTTCTTTCTTTACCGGCGGTTACTGCGTGAACCGGGCACCCTCTTTATCTCAACAGCCGGTCGCATCGATTTCATGCTTCTTGACTGGGCTTCCCGGGGCTCTATCCGACACGGAAAAGTATTTCTCTATGTCCATTGGTTCAGGCCGACCGAACAGAAACGACGCATCCTGACCAAAATCGCCTCCCGCCATCCGGGGCTGACCATACTGGTGCCGACAGAGACGCTCGTGAACCTGTTCACCTCATATGGTTTCAAGAATACCATTCTCACCCCCTATCCCATTACCCCACGGAATTCGGGAGGGCCACCGGATACGCGGGCATTTTCGCACCTGCTCTTTGCAGGAGCGGCCCGCATGGATAAAGGCTTCAACAGCATTGTCGATCTGGTGGAACGGATGTCGGCGGAGCAGCGCACCATTCCCATAGTTATCCAGACATCCCCGGATCACTATGGCAAATACGATGACAAGATACGTGGGGGCTTCACGAGGTTGCACGCAGCCACGTATCCCGCACTGCGAACATGCCCGCAGGTTCTCGATTCCCGTTCATACAATGAACTTTTTCAGGGGGCGATCTGCCTGCAACTGTATTCGCAGCAGGATTTTGCCGACCGCATCAGCGGGGTGACCCTGGACGCGCTCAGTGCCGGCAGCCCCGTCATTACCCTGTCCGGCACCTGGATGGCGCGGGTCGTGACGGAATTCAACGCCGGCATCGTGCTTGACTCCCCTGCCCCCGTTCAGGTACTCGGCGCCATAACGACGCTGTTGGAACGATTCGAGACCTATCAACAGAATGCCTTGAAAGCCGGCCGTGAGCTGCAACTGCGCCATGCCGCGGGACATCTCCTGCATGAGTTGACAGCCCAAGAGCGGCCCGTGGTGAACGCGTGATGCACAATCGTCGACCACTCTCGGTGGTTATCATAGCCAAAAACGAGGCCGAGCGGATTGAAGCCTGCCTGCAAAGCGTTTCCTGGGCCGACGAGATTGTTGTTGTGGACTCGGGCAGCACCGACGGCACCCGCGCAATCGCCGGCCGATATACCGACAAGGTGTTCGACATCCCCTGGCGCGGATTTGGGCCACAGAAACAGGCCGCTGTCGCCCTGGCCAGCAACGACTGCATCCTCAATGTGGACTGCGATGAGCGGGTCACAGATGGCTTGGCGGCGGAGATACGCGCCCTGCTGGGGTCGGAAGGCATTCACGCCGCCTATTCCATTCCCCGTCGCACCTTTATCGGCACCAAGGAAATCAGACATTGCGGCTGGTATCCAGACCGGATAATCAGATTATTCGACCGGACCAGGGCCAATTTTTCGGATAATCAGGTCCATGAACGGGTGGTCGTGGCACCGGGGGCCGTGGCCCGCTGCCAGGGACACCTCCTGCACTTCTCGTTCAAGGGCATGGGCGACATGCTGGCCAAGCTCAACAACTATACCGACATAGCGGCTCAGGAGATGTTCGCCCGCGGCAGAAGGACGACGCTGATGCACGTCTCACTGCGCCCTCTGTGGACGTTTTTCAGGACCTACATCATCTACCGCGGCTTTCTCGACGGCTATGAAGGGCTGGAGATATCGCTGGCAAACGCTATCACGGTATTTTACAAGTATGCCAAGCTGCGCGAACTGACCATAATGGCTCGGAAAGACGCCTGACACGGCGTCTGGCTCCGGCCGAGCCATGGCCCATGGCAAATCGACATTTTTTTGAATGGCCAGAGAAAAGGACCCATGCCCACGGAACACCATCCCCCATCTATCGGAGTGGTAATACCCCTCCATAACCAGTTGGATTACACGCGCCTATGCCTGGAGAGCCTCTTTCGGACCGGACCGCGGGACGGCCGCCATGTCGTGGTGGACAATGCCTCCAGCGACGGGACCGGCGATTACCTCAGACAGCAGGCAGGGCTGGTGGTTGTTGCCAATACGGAAAACCGCGGGTGCGCCGCGGCCTGGAATCAGGGAGTGCTCAAGGCCGCCAGCGAGTGGACCATGATCATCAACAACGACATCGTGCTCACCATGGGCTGGTGGCAGGCCCTGACGGAAGCGGCGGAACGCTGGAACCTGGACATTGTCAGCCCGGCCATGCGGGAAGGCCCTTTAAATTACGATATCGAATACTATGCACGGGACTTCACCGCCGACATGCAGCATGTGATCCGTCCGGGAGTGGCGTGTGGAGCCTGTTTCATGGTTCATCGCCGCGTATTCGAGCAGATCGGCATGTTCGATGAAAACTTCCGCATCGGTCAGTTTGAAGACACTGATTTCTTCCGGCGCGCCAGTTTCGCCGGATTTCGCCTCGGCATCGTGGGATGCGGATTTCTGCACCATTTTGGCTCGGTCACCCAGGACGCCATTCGTTCCACCTGGGTGGAGAAACCGTATGCCGCGGAGAATCGCGCCTATTACAATGCAAAATGGCGGCTCACCTGGTGGAAACGTTTCATCCTCCGCCGGAAAACCAAGGCGCAGCACCTCATCTGGCGACGTCTGGAGCGTTTGCGGCACAAACATACCCTCAAGGAGCGCTGGGTGAAGGGAAGGCTGCTCTATGACTGAGCGGCCCACCTCATATCTGATCGTCTGTCTGCGGTACCTGGGGGATGTCCTGGTGACCACGCCATTGGCCTGCTCCATCAAGGCGCACCAGCCCGATGCCCGTGTCGATTATCTGGTGTTTGAGGGCACTGAGGGTATATTGGCAAAAAATCCCCATGTGGACCGGGTCATTACCATGCCCCGTAACAGCCGCAGCCCCGCCGTCATCGCCTCCCTGTGGCGCAGGTACGATGTGGCGCTCTCCACGAATCCATCCGACCGGATGACCCTTTTCGGCGCAATCGCGGGGAAAAAGTCATATGGACTGCTCCATGACGTCCCGGCCGAATGGTGGAAAAAGCTTCTCCTTACCGGGTGGCTCCGTTACGATGACCGTAATCACGTTGTTCCCGGTGTACTGTCGCTGCTCGATGCGCTGCGCACACCCAAGCAACCCCGCATTGTCGTGGAGTTTGACGCTGATGACGAGTCATCTGTCCGCGACCGTCTGGCTGGTGGACCATATGTGATCCTCCACCCCTACAGCAGGGGCGCCTGCAAGTTCTGGGATGCGGAGAAGTGGAGGGCGCTGGCTGGATTGATCCAATCCGGGCTGGGGTTACGTACCGTCTTCACCATCACGCCGGACCCGGCTGACCGGATATTTCTCGAGCGAATAGCGGATGCCGCCCCGACCCGGATCGAGTGGTTCCCCGAGCCGTTCTCGCTCAACCAACTGGCGGCGGCGATCAAGGGGAGTGCGGCCTATGTGGGCATCGACACCGCGGCCACCCATATCGCCGCCGCGGTCGGCGCGCCCACCGTGGCCATTTTCGGACCGACCCTCACCCGCTACTGGGCGCCCTGGCCCAACGACTGCCCGGATATGTCCCCTTTCAGCGCCGGAAAAGGGGTACAGCGGGTCGGGAACGTCACCGTGGTACAGAAGTCATGGGACTGCGTTCCATGCAACAGGGAGACCTGCGCAATCAGTAAAAGGAACAAAATGGAATGCCTGGACCAACTCGCCCCGGACGAGGTCTTTGGAGAGCTACGCAAGGCTATCGAAAACAGAGGAGTTCTCACGTGACTGACCTTTACGCGCAAAAATCGGACAGCTACTACTCAGGTACGCGCCAGTCCCTTATTGATCTCATGCCGTCCGGCCCCAACAAGGTTCTTGAATTGGGATGCGCCAAAGGTTATACCCTGTGTGCGGCCAAAGAGGCCGGCAAGGCTGCCGAGATCGTCGGTATCGATATCCTCCCGCGGGAACAGTCCCATGATCTGTTGGATTGCTACATTCGGAATCAATCAGACGGCATCACTATCGACTACCCGGCCGAATACTTTGACATCATCCTCTGCGCCGATGTGCTGGAACATTTTGTTGACCCGTGGCATGTCGTCCGGCAGTTGCATCATTACCTCAAAACAGGGGGACTTATCATCGCCAGCATCCCCAACATACGCTTCTACAAGACGCTTGCCACCATACTGCTCAAAGGGGATTTCCGGTATGAAGAAGCGGGAGGAATCCTCGACAACACCCATCTGCGTTTCTTCTGCAAGAGGAACATGCTCGACCTCTTCACGTCCAGCGGGCTCGAAATGCCCTCCGTCCATCACAAGATGTCCGTTTTCCAACGAGGTTTGACCATGCTCTCGGGCGGGTTGGCCGAGGAATTCTTCGTGAGGCAATACACCCTGGTCGCCCGAAAACCGTGAGCCAGGGAACGTTGTCAGAGACCCACTGCGGGGAAACCTTTTCGAAAACATGGCCATCGTGGAAGCGCTCAAATATCGCTACAATAGGGGCACATACCTGACAGAAAATAGTCCTTTTTGCAACTGTTGACAGAGCAACATGATGTATATAGTATACATCGTAGGAGGACTCGAACATGGCCACTACACTCAAACGGACCCAGATGTATTTCCCCGAGGACATGCTTCAGCAGGTCAGACAGCTTGCGGACAGCGAACATACCACCATCGCCGAGATCGTAAGGAACGCGGTGGGCGAATTTCTCAGGAAAAAGAAAAAAAGGGAGATCGACTGGGACAACGATCCATTGTGGGATATCGTCGGTCAGGCGTGCGGTTCAGGGTGCAGCGACGTGGCTGAACATCACGATGTCTATCTGTATGGCGGCAAAAGATGAAACTGTTCGTTGACACATCGGCGTGGTACGCCCTGAACGACCGGGACGATCAGTACCGCGAGCAGGCCCTTGAAAAATACCAGAGGCTCAAGGCGCAGCGGGTTGAATTGGTGACCTCCGACTATATATTCGACGAGAGCCTGACCCTTATCAACACACGCATCGGCCACAGACCGGCCGTGGCTTTCGGTGAGGCATTACTGAAGAGCGCTTATGCTCAATTGGTGACCCTTACGGCAGAAGATTGCATGGCCGCCTTTGCGTTGTTTAAAAAATACGCCGACAAAAACCTGAGTTTTACCGATTGCACCAGCTTCACCCTGATGAAACGCTTGAAATTAAAAACCGCGTTTACCTTTGACAGGCATTTTGAGCAGGTGGGCTTTGAAATATGGTGACATGCGCGTCCTGATCGTCAAAACCTCGTCCCTGGGCGATGTGATCCATGCCCTGCCGGTCATAGATTATCTGCACCAAGCCTCTCCCGGCGTGGAGATCGACTGGGTGGTCGAGGAAGCGTTGCTGTCGATCCTTGAGCATAACCCTTCCCTGGCCCGAATCCACCTTGTCAGGACGAAAAAATGGCGCAAGGCCCCCTTTGCCCCGGAAACCCGCGCCGAGCTGAAGGCGTTGCGCACGGCATTGCGGGAACGCTCCTACGACTTGGTCTTCGACATCCAGGGCAACCTGAAGAGCGGTCTGATCGCCTGGCTGACAGGCGCGAAAGAGCGTATCGGATTCAGCACGGAGGTGTTGCAGGAAAAGCTAAACCGTTTCTTCACCACCCGTCGCATCCCGTTCCGCGCCGAAGACCGGAACGTGACAGACCGCTACCTGCGGGTGGTTGGCGCTCCTTTTGACAGGGATTATGCAGACATGAGCCTGAAAGGTGACATCGTTTCCACCTCTGAAGATGAAACGGCAGCAGAGCAGTACATGAAAGAGTTGCCGCCCGGCAGGGTATTCCTGTTTCAGGTCGGCACCACCTGGAACACCAAGCTCTGGTATCCCGAAGGCTGGATCGAGCTGGCGCGGCGGATCACTACGCGCTATCCGGGCGCCACCATCCTGGTAAACTGGGGCAGCCCCGAGGAAAAAGCCCTGGGGGAACGGATCGTGGCAGAGGTCGGCGCTTCGGTGCGGTTGTTGCCCTGGCTGCGCATAAAGGAACTCATCCCGGTCATCAGGCGGGTCGATCTACTGATAGGCGGTGACACGGGACCGCTCTACCTGGCCGCTGCCGTCGGCACGGCAACGGTTTCCTACTACCGGGCCACTAGCGCGGCCATCTATGCCCCTAAGGGCGAGCGGCATCGCACCGTTCAGGCCCCCATGGAATGCAGGGGATGCGGTCGGACATCTTGCCCCAGGGATGCCGAGTGCCGCAGCAGCATCACCGTTGACACCCTCTTTGCCGCAGTAACCGATTTGATGGAGCAGCACCCCACTGGAAAGGATGTACCATGTTGACCACACTGAACCTTGCCATGCTCGAGGAGGCATTCGACCGCTACCTGGCATTCTGGCACACCGATCCCGAAGCCTACGACAGCCTGGATGTGGCCGTGAACCCCATTGCCTTGGAACTGGCATACCGCAACTACCTGCTGTGGCATGAAGAGGACAAAGCCCGCCGGACCGACGTGGACGACAGCGCCATAGCGACCGTCAAGCGTGCCATCGACCGCCTCAACCAGCAACGCAACGACCTGATCGAGAAACTGGACGAGGCCATTCTGGCGGAACTGACAAGGACCATCCCCGATCCGGCCACGGAAACGATCAACTCGGAAACTCCCGGCAGCATCGTGGACCGCATCTCGATCATGTCCCTCAAGGTGTACCACATGGACGAGGACAGCCGGCGCGACGACATCGACGACGAGCACCGCCAGCGTTCGCTCCATCGCCTGGCCGTGCTCAGGCTGCAACGTCATGACCTCTACGGCTCCCTGGAGCAAGTGCTGAGCGACTACGAGGCCGGCAAAAAGCGCATGAAGCTGTACAAGCAGTTCAAGATGTACAATGACCCCTCGTTGAACCCCGAGCTGTACCGGGCGCACCGGCAGAGATGAAAATCGCACTTATCAGGCTCACCTCGCTGGGCGACATCATCCTCGCCATGGCGTCGTTGCAGATCATCCGTCGTGCCCTGCCCGATTGCCGTATCACCTGGGTGGCAGACAGACGCTTTGCCGATATCCTTGATCATCAGCCCGACATCCAGCAGGTCATCAGAATCGATCTGAAGGCGTTGAAGCGCCGAAAACCACTGCTGGCCGGAGTGCCCGCCGAGTACCGGCGCCTGGCCTCCTTCGGCCCCTTTGACGCCGTCATCGATCTGCACGGCATGATAAAATCGGCTGTCATTTCCGCCATCCTGGGCGGCAGGAAATACGGTTTTGCCCGGGACACGCGAAAAGAGAGATTGGCGGGGCTGTTTTACAACCGCGCGATGCCGGTTGCCCTGGACCAGCCGGCCGTCTGCCGCTACGCGACCCTGGCGGCCCGCAGCCTTGGGCTGGATTTCCGGGCGGAGGACCTCACCTCTCCCCGGCCCTTTCTGTTCTGGGGAGCAAAAGACCGCGACATGACCGATGGCTTTTTCTCACGGGAACAGCGCAACATCCTGTTCATACCCGGAACCAGCGCCGCCTACAAAAACTACCCGCCCGAACGGTTCGCCCGGCTGGCGAACCTGCTGGGTGAAAACATCCTGGTCTGCCACGGCAACCGGCAGGAGCAGGAAGCTGCGGCCCGAATAGCCGAATTATCCCCCAACGCACAGGTCCTGCCGCTACTGACCCTCAACCAACTCAAGGCCGCTGTCGGCCACGCGGACCTGGTCATCGGAGGAGATTCCGGGCCGACGCACATCGCCTGGGCCTGCGGGGTCCCCTCCATCACCCTGTTCGGGGCAACGCCGGTCTGCATCTGTCCCACGGTGCGCAATCGGGTCATCACCACAACGTCGGCGGTCAATCCGCGCAAACCCGACCCACGGGATGACTCGGTCAGCCGCGTCTCACCGGAGGAGATCGCCCGGTTGGCGCAAACGCTGCTAAACGGCAATCCCCTGGAGACGGCACCATGAGCCTGCACCGCCTTTCCCGCACCGAACTCCTGATCGGCGCCACCGGCCTGGAAACCCTGCGCCGCAGCAGGGTCGTCATCTGCGGCATCGGCGGGGTCGGCAGCTACGCGGCCGAGGCCTTGGGCCGGGCCGGCGTGGGGCATATCACCCTGGTGGATTTCGACGACATCTGCCTGACCAATGTCAACCGTCAGCTCCATGCCCTTACCAGCACCGTGGGCCGGCCCAAGGTGGAGGTCATGGCGGAGCGGTTGGCCGACATCAACCCGGAGGCGGAGATCATCGCGGTCAAGAAATTCTTCTCCGCCGAAAACGCAACCGAACTGCTCACGCCGCAGCCGGACTATGTGCTGGACGCCATCGACCATTTCACCGCCAAGATCGCCCTGATC
>JAATGX010000252.1 GCA_015688915.1 Desulfuromonadales bacterium | reverse complement strand
GTGATGAGCGTGTCGCCTGAGATCTGCTTGATGTCCGAGGCGAGACGCAACGTCTTCTCGATATTCCAGATGTAGCAGGAGAACGCCACCAGATCGGCCTGTTCAGCCATGATCTGCCGCAGGAGATGCTCGCGCGGTTCATTGACCGTCCATTCGCGGATAACCAGGGTTACGCCCGGTATGTCGCGGCAGCAGGCCGCCAGGCAGGGGAGCGCCAGGGAGGCGTGCGAGTATTTGGCGTGTAGCGTTGTCAGGAGGATCTTCATCACATACCCGCGACAGTTTCATAAGGCTCTTTTGCATTGACGGAAGGGCCGTTCCGATGCTAGTTAATAACACCCTTGGCCAATAAAAATAAAGGTGTATTCAGATGCTTGACATGAAATACATTCGCGAAAACCTGGACGAGGCGGAGCGTCGCCTGGCCAGCCGCGGCGGTGGACCGTACCTGGACGCGTTCAAGGCGCTGGACGGCGCGCGGAGAACGGTTCTCCAGGAAAGCGAAACTCTCAAGGCGCGCAAAAACAGCGTCTCCGAAGAAATCGGCAAAATGAAGGACAAAAGCCTGGCACAGGACAAGATTCTTGAAATGCGCGATCTGTCCGCCACCATCAAACTGGTTGACGAAAAGCTCAAGCAGGAGGAGGAGGAACTCCAGAACCTGCTGATGACCGTGCCCAATCTGCAGCATCCCCCCACCCCTCCGGGGAAGTCCGAAAACGACAACGTGGAGGTCAGGACTTGGGGTGCCCCGCCTCAGCTTTCGTTCGTTGCCAAGCCCCATTGGGAGATCGGCGAGGAGTTGGGCATCCTGGATTTCGAGCGGGCGGCCAAGATCACCGGGGCGCGTTTTGCCCTCTACCGCGGCGCCGGGGCCAGGCTGGAGCGGGCGCTGATCAACTTCATGCTCGACCTGCACACCGGAAAACACGGCTACGAGGAGATACTGCCCCCCTTCATGGTCAACCGGGACAGCATGACCGCCACCGGCCAACTCCCCAAGTTCGAGGAAGACCTGTTCAGGATTTCGGACCCGGAGTTTTACCTTATCCCCACCGCCGAGGTGCCGGTGACCAATATCCACCGGGGCGAGATCCTCAAGCGCTCCGACCTGCCGATCCGGTACACCGCCTATACGCCTTGTTTCCGGCGTGAGGCCGGTTCTTACGGCAAGGACACCCGCGGGTTGATCCGGCAGCACCAGTTCAACAAAGTGGAACTGGTCAAATTTGCCCATCCCTCGGAATCGGATGCCGAGTTGGAGAAGCTTACCGCCGACGCCGAACAGGTGCTGCAACTGCTGGAACTGCCGTACCGGGTAATGGCGCTCTGTAGCGGGGATATCAGTTTTTCCTCAGCCAAGACCTATGACATCGAGGTATGGCTGCCGGGCCAGAGCTGTTATCGCGAGATTTCCTCGTGCAGCACCTTCGGCGACTTTCAGGCGCGCCGGGCCGGCATCCGCTTCCGCGAAGACGAAAAGGCCAAACCGGAGTTCGTCCATACCCTCAATGGCTCCGGGCTTGCCGTCGGCAGAACCCTGGTGGCCGTCCTGGAGAACTTCCAGCAGGGGGACGGCTCGGTGATTGTGCCGCAGGTGTTGCGGCCGTATATGGGGGGTATGGAGCGGATCTTCCGCGTGTAGCGGTTTTGAAGGCTTTCTTTGAATTTTTGAAATGGTTGTGGTATAGAAGCAGGCGTTAAGATTTCGGAAGAGTGGCCGAGTGGTTGAAGGCGGCGGTCTTGAAAACCGTTTAACGAAAGTTACGTGGGTTCGAATCCTACCTCTTCCGCCAAATAAATAGGGGGCTGTCCTAGATAAATACAAATTGTCTAAGATAGCCCTCTTCTTTTAAGTGTCATTGGTGACAGATACAGACAAAAACGGCAACTCCTCTTGGAAGTTGCCGTTGTAAAAATTATCAGGATCAATTACCTGCTTGAATAGTGAGAGTAGTGGGAAGAGTGAGAGGCATGCGATTCATGGTCAAATACGACCCCTCCGCTTGCCATGTGCTGCTGTGCACCATGCTCAAGTACGAGTGGCGCCTTGTCGGTTGACAAGTTTGGGGAGTTAGCCGAAGCACTCCTTGCGACGCCAGAGATACCGAGTACAGCGCAGGCAAACGCAATTGCTGAGTACATCTTTAAAGTGAGTTTTTGCATGCTAGCCTCCTTTCGGAATCAAATACTGAATAATCCTAAATTAAATTTTATATAAGTCAACTTATTTCCTCAATTTATTCGTATTCATCCGACTGCCCATGGAATTTCTCACAGCATTCATTAAACGAATCGGAATGGCCTGCACAGGCTCCTTTGTGTTCGGCACCCCATCTGACATCGTTGAATGGGGTTGTAAGCCCCAATACATTCCTGCTGTTTAAACCACCCTTTTGATGTTAGGACTAAGGTTATCTCTGGATGTAGTAAAGACACCGCAACACATTTGCTTCACTCTGCAACCAACACAGGCGTCGGTATAGCAGTTTTTCCAATCGGAGATTGATTGCCTGGCGAACGGCCATGATTGTTTTTCCAAGAGGCACAAAGGTATGTTGTAGGAGGAGACTGGGATGGCAGTTCTGTGTAGATGGTGGATTGCCCTATTTAGATTCCCCTTATAGTCGTATGGATCGATCCATAATTCGCCAAGGTTGTCCTGAGCATACCCTGTTACCTCCATCCCCATAAAGGCTACGTGATATACAAACGGAAAATTTCGGTACAGGAATTGAGCAAAGTCCTCAAGACGATGAGCGTTAAGGTTGGAAACAACATGTCTGATCTCGGTCCTCTGCTTCAGTCTGGCCAAGTTATATAAGCCTTGGGTTGTTTTGTGAAAAGTACCTTTTGAACCTGTAATCCGGTCATTCAACTCCTCAAGGTCGGAATGGAATGATACACAGACTAGATAATCAGATAACCCAATTGCTGCGAAGGCCTTCACCAGATTGTAATCAGAAAAATTTTGGGGCTGTCCTAGATAACGAAAATTGTCTAGGATAGCTTATGCGTAAAAGTCGACTGAGCCAGGAAAAACAAGAACGACTCATCGAGTTTTTCGTCTCCGGTGCGACAGCCAGAACCGCTGC
>JAATGX010000027.1 GCA_015688915.1 Desulfuromonadales bacterium | reverse complement strand
TTCAGCCAAAATGATCCGTGTGAGGTAAGCGACCATGAAATCCAGATATCCGTTACTGCCGGCGATTCTTTTCTTATGTCTCGTTTCCCTGACAACCCTTTCGGGTTGTGCCACGGTCGACCAGAAGATCGCCCTGAACTACTCCCCCACCGAACGTTCCTTTGGCCGGCACGACGGTGAAGTCCTCGTTTCCCGGGCCGGGTCGGCGCCGTCCAAAAGGAATTCCCGCGGCGAATGGATCATCGGCTCCATCAACAACGTCCACGGCGTTCACCTGGCCGACATCCTGGCCGACCGCAGTCTGGGGGAATGGGTCACCGACGCGCTGCTCCTGGAACTGAAACATGCCGGCTACAGCGTCACCTATGCCGCCACCCTGCCCCCGGATGCCTCGCGCGGCATCTCAATCAGCGATATCGCGATCTCCCTGAATCTCAACAAGGACACGATCAAGGATGTAACCAAGCAGGAGCTGAAGTTCAATGTGGACCTCTTTCTGAAGGGCGCCAAGGTCAAGACCTTCACGGTGGCATCCCGCGACAGCAAAACGCTCTTGTCCGCATCCCGGGAGGATCTGGACAAGATCATGCTCCAGTCGTTGCAGGACGCCATGCTGCAAGTCATCCCCGAGATCACGGCCCTGACCGGCTCGAAGTGAACGGGTCCAGCGCCAACCTGATAACGCGGGTCATCCGCGTCGTCAGGCAGCATCACCTCTTCCAACCGGGGGATACGGTGATCGTGGGGCTTTCGGGCGGGGCCGACTCCACCGCCCTGCTGGACCTGCTCGCCGGACTGCCCGGATTTTCCCTCAGGCTCGTGGCGGCCCACCTCAACCACTGTCTGCGCGGACCGGAATCGGACGCCGACGAGGAATTCTGCCGCAACCTGGCGCTCCGCTACGCCATTCCCTTCGAGTCCCGCCGCCTGGATGTCAAGGAATACGCCACCCAACAGGGGCTTAACCTGGAGGATGCCGGCCGGCGCGCCCGTATCGCCTTTTTCGACGAGTTGCGTGTAACATGGCAGGCAACGGCGGTAGCCCTGGCCCACCATGCCGACGACCAGGCCGAGACCGTCCTGATGCGCCTTTTGCGGGGCGCGGGCCCTGACGGGCTGGCCGGGATGCCGTATCGCAACGGCCGCGGCTCTATCCGGCCATTGCTGAATATCAGCCGCTCCGAGATCGAGGCATGGCTGACGGAGCGGGGCCTCACCTGGCGCGAGGATGCCAGCAACCGGGATACCGCCTTCCTGCGCAACCGGATCCGCCATGAATTGCTGCCGCTCCTGGAACAGTACAATCCCGCAATCCGGGAGCGGCTGACCGCCACCGCGGCCCTGCTGGCGGATGAGAATGACCTGCTGGAACGGCTTGCCGGGGATCTTGCGGACCGGTCCTGTTCCGGCGACGGGGAGACGATCCGTTGCGACATCGACCTGCTGGCCGGGCAGCACCCGGCCCTGCGGCGCAGGGTTTTCCGCCATCTGCTCGGCCGCCTGGCCGGCAACCTGGACCACTTTTCGGGCCGGCACATCACGGCCCTGGAGCGCCTGCTGGAGTCGCCCAATCCCAATGCATCCCTGGACCTGCCGCAAGGCATCACGGCCGCGCGTGAATACGGTTCGCTCCTGCTGCGACGCCCCTGTGCCACACCGGTTCCCGCCGCGGACGAACAGCTCATCGCGGGACCGGGCCGTTACCCGCTCCCCGGCGGCGGCTCTCTTACGGTAACCATCGAACCCGCTCCGTCCGCCCTTTCCCCGTTCCCGCCCGACAGCGCCTGGTTCGACCCGACAAAGGCCCCTTTCCCCTGGCTGCTGCGCACCTTTCGCAACGGTGACCGCATCGTGCCGCTCGGCATGACCGGCAGCAAAAAGGTCAAGGACCTGTTCATGGACGAAAAGATTCCCCTCCCCCAACGCCGCCGGATCCCGCTCCTGTTCAGCGGCGAGACACTGATCTGGGTGTGTGGGCTGCGCAGTTCAAACCTTTCACGTTCCGACGGCTCATCGTCACGCGTCATCAAGGCGGTTCTGGCTCACGAACCGGCATGGAGGAAATGAATGAACGATCCGACCTGTCCCTGTCCCCCGGCCGTTGACCATGCCCCACAGGCCTGCCACAGCGTAACGAGCGACCATGCCGCCCCGTTTCTGGCGCAATCACCATGGGGGGTGTGGCGTGAGCGATGAAACCGCGACGCGGGAGCAACTCCTGGCAGAGGTATCGTTGCTGCGCGAGCGGCTGAGTGAATTGGGGACGTCCGAGCAGGCCTGCCGGCAGGCGCGGGAGGAGATCCGTGCGAGCGAACAGCGGTTCCGGGCGATTTTCGACTCGACCTTTCAATTCATCGGATTGCTGACCCCTGACGGCACCATGCTCGAAGTCAACCAGACGGCCCTCGATTTCGGCGGACTGAAGCCGGAAGACGTCATCGGCAAGCCGTTCTGGGAATGCCACTGGTGGAGCATCTCCGAGGAGGCCCGGACCCGCCTGCGCCAGGCGGTCGCACAGGCCGCGGCCGGCGAATTCGTCCGTTACGAGGTGGAGGTGCAGGGGGCCGGCAGTATGACGGCGGTGGTGGACTTCACCCTCAAGCCGGTACTGGACGACAACAACACCGTGGTCATGCTGGTTCCCGAGGGACGGGACATTACCAAGCAGTACCAGGCGGAGAAGGGCCTGGAGCGGTATCACGCACGCCTCGAAGAGCTCGTTGCGGAGCGGACGGCCCGGTTGACCGAAAGCGAGACCCGCATCCGGGCCATCCTGGAAACGGTGCTGGACGGCATCATCACCATCGACGCCAGGGGCGCCATCCTGAGCTTCAACCCGGCGGCGGCCAGGCTCTTCGGCTACGACGCCGAGGAGGTGGTCGGCAAAAACGTGAACATGCTCATGCCCGAGCCGTACCATGGCGAGCACGACGGCTACCTGGAGCGCTACCTGGAGACGCGGGAGCCCCATGTCATCGGCAGCGGCCGGGAAGTCACGGGGCTGCGCAAGGATGGCACCACGTTTCCCCTGGAACTGTCGGTGAGCGAATCGCTGGCCAACGGCGAATACCTGTTCACCGGCGTCGTCCGGGACCTCACCGAGCGCAAGGCCGCCGAGGATGATCTCCGTGAGAGCCGCGAACACCTTTTCCAGATCGTGGAAGGCAATTCCATCGCCACCTTCGTCATCAACAGCCGGCACGAAATCACCCACTGGAACCATGCCTGCGAGTTGTTGACCGGTGTGCCGGCAGCGGGGATGATCGGCACCACCAACCAGTGGTGCCCGTTTTATGAGTCTCAACGGCCGGTCATGGCCGATCTGGTGGTGGACGGCATGAAAGCCGGCAACTTCACGTCACTCTATGCGGGCAAATTCCGCAAATCGGACTACTGGAACGACGGCTATGAGGCCGAAGATTTCTTCCCCCGGTTAGGCGAAGGGGGCCGATGGTTCTTTTTCACCGCCGTACCGCTCAAGAACCGGGCCGGAGCCATTATCGGGGCCATTGAAACCCTGCAGGACACCACCGAGCGCATAAAAGCGCGGGAAGACCTGAAACAGGCCAAGGAGGCGGCCGAGGCGGCCAACCGGTCCAAAAGCGAATTCCTGGCCAATATGAGCCACGAGATCCGCACCCCGCTCAACGCGGTCATCGGTTTTTCCGAGCTTGCGCTCAGGACCGAACTGTCCCCGCGGCAGCACGACTACATCAGCAAAATCGGCAATTCCGGCAAATCGCTGCTCGGCCTCATCAACGATATCCTCGATTTCTCCAAGATCGAGGCGGGCAGGCTGGAACTGGAGCGGACCGAGTTCGCCCTGGCGGATGTCCTGGCCCATGTCATCCCGGTCATACAGCACAGCGCACTGGAAAAGGGGGTGGAGTTCCTGCTCTCCCCGACCCCCGACGTCCCGCCGTGGCTCACGGGCGACCCCCTGCGCCTCGGCCAGATACTGATGAACCTGCTGGCCAATGCCATCAAGTTCACCGACTCCGGCGAAGTCGAACTGTCCGTGGAGCTGAACGGGCAATCGGCGGATGCTGTGACGCTCTCGTTCTCGGTGCGCGACACCGGCATCGGCATGACCCCGGAGCAGGTGGCACGGCTCTTTCAACCATTCACCCAGGCCGACGGCTCAACCACCCGCCGTTTCGGCGGGACCGGACTCGGGCTCTCCATCTGCCGCCGGCTGGCGGACCTGATGGGGGGGCAGATCGACGTTGCCAGCGCGGCGGGCGCGGGCAGCACCTTCCGCGTCACCATCCCCTTCGGCCGGGCCGGGACGGAACACGCTCCCCGCGTCATCCCCGAGGCCATCAACGGCCTGCGCGTCCTGGTGGTGGACGACAACCGGGTGAGCCGCACGTCCCTCATGCGGCTCCTGGCGGGCCTCCCGGTGGAGACCCATGCGGCGGCCTCCGGCAAGGCGGCCATTGAAACCATTGCCTCACAGGACGCCTCCCTGCCGTTCCACCTGGTGCTGATGGATTGGCACATGCCCGGCATGGACGGCATCGAGGCCACCCGCCGCATCAAGGGTGACACGGCCCTGCGGAACCCGCCGAAGATCGTCATGGTGACCGCGTTCGGCAAGGAACAGGAGCGGGCCGATGCCCTGGCGGCGGGCGCGGACGGCTTTGTCCTGAAACCCATGACCCCGTCGGATCTCTACGATGTGGTGGTCAACCTGTTTGCATCCGGGGAATTCGCGGACCGGAACGGCACGGATTCATCGCGGGAAAACAGCTACGACCTTACCGGGCTCCGGATACTGCTGGCCGAAGACAACGAGCTGAACCAGCAGATCGCCCGTGAGTTGCTGGAGGGTGCGGGCGCCGCTGTTTCCGTCGTCAACAACGGCCGCGAGGCGGTGGCGGCGGTCCTGGCCGCGGAGACACGCTTCGACGCGGCGCTCATGGACATCCAGATGCCCGAGATGGACGGGTTCGAGGCCACCCGCCGCATCAGGGAGGATGCGCGGTTCAGCAGCCTGCCGATCATCGCGCTCACCGCCCACGCCTTTGCCGAGGAGCGGGAGCGCTCCCGCGCGGCCGGCATGAATGACCATGTCATCAAGCCGATCGATTGCCGTGAGCTGATGGAAGCCATCTGCCGTCACCTGCCCCACGGGAGGGGCCTGCACACGACGCTTGACCGGCCGTCGTCCGCAGGCGCCGTTGGCCGCCGCCTCGGCGCGCTGCCGGAACTGGATGCGGACAACGCCCTGAAGCGGGTCGGCGGCAATGAGAACCTGTACCTGGACATTTTGAGAAAATTCGCCGCCGGTCAGGGCGATGCGCCCGGCAGGATAACCTCGGCGTTACGCGACGGAGACAGGCACGCCGCCGAACGGATCGCCCACACCGTCAAGGGGCTGGCCGGCACGATCGGAGCCCTGAAGCTGCAAACCATGGCGGCGGGGTTGGAGCGCTCCATCCGGGACAACGCACCACCGGAGCAGACCGGCCGGGAGCTTCAGGAATTTTCCGGCGAACTGGCGCGGCTGCTGGCAGCGCTCGGGCAGGTGCTGGACGGACAGGACAACGGGGATGTGAAGCGGGAGGCCGCCCCGCCGGATGACCCGCACACGATACGGGACGTGGTCAATCGCCTGGCGGACTACCTGCGGGAAAGCGACAGCACGTCCTCCGATTACGTCGCGGAATACCGGCGGATGCTTGCCGCGACCTTTTCACCGGAAGAGTTGGCGCGCCTCGAACGGCACATCGGGGCCTACGATTTCGACGCGGCGCTCGACACACTGCGGGCCATGATGGATCGGGCTGAATTTCAATAATACGCTATGTACCAAAAGGAGATGCGCCATGAACGAAACTCCGAACAATCCCAAAAACATACTGGTCGTGGACGATATCCCCGAAAACATCGATATCCTCAAAGAGATACTCAGGGGAGAATACACCGTCAAGGCCGCCACGAGGGGCGGCAAGGCCCTGGATATCGCCCGCACGACCCCCATCGACCTGATCCTCCTGGACGTCATGATGCCGGAGATGGATGGCTATGAAGTCTGCCGAACCCTGAAAGAGGATGAGGCGACCCGGAACATCCCGGTCATCTTCGTCACCGCCCTAGGGGATGCCGTGGACGAGGCAAAGGGATTTGAAACCGGAGCCGTGGACTATCTGACCAAACCGGTCAGCGCCCCGGTGGTGCAGGCGCGCGTCCGGACGCACCTGGCCCTGAAGGACGCCCAGGAGCAGCTCCGGGAATGGAACGCAAACCTGAAGAAACGCCTGTTGCAGAGTGTCGCCACCATTCGGGAAAAGAGCCAGGCCCTCATGTCCGTTGACGAGCGGAGCCCGAAACTGCGCGGCTATATCCACCTTGTCGAACTGCTTTCCGGTATCTTCGAACTGATGGGGGGACGCTACGGCGCGCATGCCCGGACCGTCGGCGAACTGGCCGGCGACGCGGCCCGGAAAATGGGCCTGGATGCCGAAACCGTGGCCAGGATACGGCTGGCCGGACTCCTGCACGACGTGGGCAATCTGGACACCGCGGGCAACGCCGCGGAAAGGGGCACCGGGGAGCTGGCGGCCGGCGCGCAGGACGAACAGCGGCTCCATCCCGTCAGGGCACAGGAGTTGTTCGACCAGTTGGAAGAACTCCATGACGTGGGCCTCATGGTGCGCGGACATCACGAGGCCTACAACGGAAGCGGGTATCCCGACGGCCTGAAGGAAGACGCCATACCCCTCGGAGCCCGCCTGGTTACCATTGC
>JAATGX010000145.1 GCA_015688915.1 Desulfuromonadales bacterium | reverse complement strand
CTCCTTCATCCGGGCGAGGATGTACAGGGAGAAGTCGATGCCCAGGCCGAAACCGAGGGTGATGACCGGCAGCGTGTAGACGAAGAAACCGATGCCGCCGTATCCCATGAAGGCCATGGTGATCGCCTTGCCGATCAGAAGAGGGATGAAGATGATCAGCGCGGCCAGCACCGACCGGAAAGCCAGGATGGTCAGCCCCAGGCAGCCGATGACCACGATGCTGACGCTCAGGAATTCGTTCTTCTCGATCTCCTCGTTGATGGCCGAGTAGATGCCGGTTGTCCCGCCCGGAAGTTCGAAGCGGATCGTGCTCTTCTGGTTCGCCTTCAGGAAGTTTCGGGTATCGGCGACAACGTTGTTCATCGTGTCCGGCTTCCGGTCCTTCAGGTAGACCGAGATGGTGCCTTTCCGGTAGTCCATGGTCAGCAGGTCCTTGTTTTCGTCATACCCCTGGTTGCCGCCGGCGACACTGCCGATCAATTCGCCCGCCACCCCGGCGTCGGTCGGGATGATCTCCCAGCGCGGATCACTCTCATGCCGCGCGGCGTTCACCCGCTTGAGGCCATCCACGTAGGAGACCGTATAGCCAACCTCCTTCCGCTCTTCCAGGTGGCGCTGCAAGGCATTGACATCGGAGATCACCTTCGGGTCGTACAACGCCCCGCGACTCTCCCCCTCCACATTGATCCAGTAGAGGTTGTTGCCGGTCAACTGACTCACCACCCGCTCGGCCTTGTTGTAGGGAGAGTTGGGCCAGAAATCGGGAGAACCGGCCTGCAACTCGCCCACCTGGACCCTGGACGCACCCACCAGGGCGATGATCAGAATGACAACGGTGCCCCCCAGGATCGGCCATTTGCCCTTGCCCAGGGAATAGGCGGCAAGGCGCTCGAACAGGGGACCGAACCAGCTCTCCTCACGGTTGACCGACGATTGCTTCATGGGAGGCAACAGCGCCAAAGCGACCGGAATGTAGATGAAGCAGCCGATGCAGATGGCAACGATGCCGACCGTGCCGACGATCGCCATGGACTGGATGCTCTTGAACGGCATGAGGATCAGCACGAGGAGGCCGACCGCATCGGCGAAGATGGAGGTGGTCATGGGCTTGAGCAGGCCGACCATGGACTCCACGGCCGCTTCAACCCTGTCCCGGCCATGGGCGAACTCATAGTAGTAGCGGGACAGGATCTGAACCGAATGGCCGTGGGCCAGGGCGATAAGCAGGAACGGGATGGTCACCCCGAGGACGTCGATGCTGTGGCCGAGAAATGCCATGAACCCCAGGCCCCAGATGACGCCGATGAGCCCGGACGACAACGGCAGCAGGACGCCGCGGATTGTCCGGAAATCCAGATAGAGGGTGAGGACCATGACCAGCACGGCGATGGAGAAGACCACCAGGATCCCCCGGAAGGCGGAATCGATGTAGCCGAGCATGATGGGGCGGCCGGCGAGGAAGAACTCCGTGTTCGCGTCCGATTCATCCTTGACGATCTTCTGGAGCGTCTGGAAGACGTAGCGATAATCTTCCTCATACTGGAACCCGGCCAGGATGAGGGTCCTCTTCCGGTCGGGCGACAGGAAGGCGCTGGCCGCGCCGTTGTTCAGCACCTCTTCCCGGAAGGCGGCCGCCTCCTGTTTGTCGCCGTCGATGATCTTCTTGATGATGTCCTGGTATTTCTCGAACTCCAGCGCCGGGTACCCCTGTTCATCGTAGAAGAAATGGGACCGCGAAAACTTCCGCGAGGCGATGGAGGTGATCTTGGAGGTGGATATTCCCTGCATGTCCCGCAGCGCCTGGTCGATCCGGTACAGCTTGGCAAGGTTCACCGGGTCGAGCACATCCCCCTGCTTCACCTGCACGGCGATCTGCACCAGGTGTACGCCGCCGAAGGTCTCGGTCATCTTTTCGTGCAGCTTCACGTAGGGATGGTTCGGCGGCACGATGTCCCCGCCACCGAAGGCTATCTTGAGATCCTTCAACTGCCAGCCGAAAAATATGGTTGCCGCGATTATCCCGATGAGAACCGCAACCCTGAACCGAACTACCCCTTGTACAAATTTCCGTATCAAATTCGTGTACCCCCTTCGTCGGATGCTGATTACTGATTTAGTTTCATTAATAAAAGAAAAGGCCGGCGACCCTGTCGGGGTATCCGGCCTCTGATGCGTACAGTCAGCCTTGCGTTATGTCGTTGGGAGGGCCTGGTCTTTTAACCGGGCTGCTCCGTAAGATGATACTGAAAAAGGCCAAGGATTCTCCTCGGCCTCCAGTTGACTGGTCAGCGTGCCGGTTCGGAAACCGGCAAAATATGTTCTGGCTGATTGATTCGAAAAAACGGCCGGGAAGCCATGCCGCAAAAACTAAAAAAGCCGGAGCATCAAGCGCATGTTGCTACGCAAGACCTCCGGCCTATCCGGTAAATCTATAATTTCTATTAAGTTAGTAGTTTTGTACGCTCTTAAATCAAAAAAGTCAACTCTTTTTTTGCACGCATCATTTTCATGCGATTACAGCGGTATGCTCAATATATCTACTTACTCTATTTGATAGCTAGTTTTATATATTCCACAGCGAAAAAAGTCAACTCTTTTTTTAATCTGAGGAAAATCAATCTCGCGCTCTGGCAACATACGGTTCCCTCTCCCTGAGGGAGAGGGCCAGGGTGAGGGGGAAACGTTGATGCATATGGCGCTGCCGCCCCCTCATCCGGCCTTCGGCCACCTTCTCCCTCAGGGAGAAGGGACGAGAGGAAGACCAATACTACTCAGTTTTTTTAATCCTCTTCAGTACGGGACCATCAGCATTACTTGGCCTCGGCTTGCTGCTCCCCTTCGTTAAGCGCCGCGTCGAATGCCTCCGGATCAGGCTTGAGAACAAGCCGGTTATTGACGAAGAAGAGCGGGGTGTCGCCCACGTACGCCTTTTCGGTGTTCTGGAGATGCTCCTTGAAGAGGTTTCTGCCCTCCTCCGTGACGCCCTCAAAAGCGTTCTGATCATGTGTGCCGGACAAAACTTCGTCAAGCGCGGCGGACTTGTCCTTCTGGCTCAGTATCCATTCCGATTTCTGCGTGGCATCCGCCTGGTTCACCTCGGGCAGGAAAAGGAAGGCGTAGCGGGTTACGTCGCTCCTGGATTTCCAGTATGCGGCGGAGTTCCGGCTGAGCGGAGAGTCCGTATCGAGAAACTCGATGACGACATTCTTGCCGCTGCCCGACTTGACCGCCTTGGTCAGATCGAGCGAGGCGATGGTTTTTTCGATGACCGTGTCTCTGGCCGCCGCCGTAAGGTCCTTGCCGTCAACGGAATGCAACTGGCCGAGGAAAAAGAGATCGCCCTTGGGGTAATAATAGATGATGTCGTAATCGGTCTGCACTTCGTACAGCCCCTCGATGGGTGTGGCCCTGATGCCGTCCACAGGGGTGGAGTCCTTCAGTATCTTTTGCAGCGAGGCCTTGACCGCGGAGAGATCATCGGCGGCAAAGGCCGCGGGTGCCGTGAATGCGACTGCGAGGGCAACAATCAGTAAGATTTTGATCATGTCAGATTTCTCCTTTTTGTAAGCGAACCGTAGTGGTCTTTGTCGTTAGCTCCCCCTCCCTTCGACGGGAGGGGGCTGGGGGGTGGGTGAAGCTGGCATCCGGATCAAACGTGGCAATTTCCCCCACCCCCTGCCCCCCTCCCGCAAGGGGAGGGGGGACCGTTCCCCACTGCCGGCGGCCCGCGGGAGTGGTCCGACCATAGTTTCACCGCCGGAGAAAGATGCGGGATCGAACCGCCCATACATTCACATTGGTTGATCATCATTCGGCTTCACCTCTTACGAACACCAGCATCCGCCGCAATCGGCCGGATGGTGTTCATGGGTCACGCGCCATGCCTGATGCGAATAAAAAAAGGCCAGGGATTATTCATCCCTGGCCTCCGGTGTTAGGGTCAGCCTCTCGTTCACATTTGCAATAATATCTATATTTTTTATAGATTATTTCATTGTTTGAATGAAATGTCAATGTAATTTTACGTGCGGGAGTGTATTTTTACGGAACCATAACGTTTGCTCCCCCTCCCCTTGCGGGAGGGGGTGGGGGGGTGGGGGAAACCACTTACCGGCACCGCTGCCTGATAACTTCCAGTACCCCCTCAATGTTTTCAAGTACATCGTTGTTCCAGAAACGCAAAACGCTAAATCCGTTGGCACTCAAACAGTCGTCTCTCTGCTTGTCGTAGTCGGCATGTTCTGCATGCTGACCACCATCAAGCTCAACGATAATCTTCTTGTCAAAGGATACGAAGTCTACGATGTATGCTTCAATCGGTTGCTGCCTGCGAAACTTGACTCCCTCAACCTGACTGTTTCGCAAGCGACGCCACAACAGAAGTTCAACATCAGTAGCCTTATTTCGCAGTTCTCTGGCAAATCCTTGAAGGGAATGTCGTGGTTTCATGGCAACTTCCCCCACCCCCTCACCCCCTCCCGCAAGGGGAGGGGGGACTTTTAGAACCTTGAATATGTCCAAACTCCTGCCCCCCCTTTTTCAAAGGGGGGGATTCGTTGCTGTCTTTCACCGCGGCAAACGGGGGCCGTCCCCCGGACCGACCGATTCGACGCGCGGCACAACAGCAGCGAACAGTTCGTGCGCCATACGTTGCACATCTGCGCTGCTGACCGCCGCGACCTCCGCCAGTGACGGGCCGAGCGGTTCCGGCTCACCGAGAATGGATGTGGTGTTGGAGATGCGCCGCGCCTGGATTTCACAATCATCCAGGGCCATCAGGCGCTTACTGAGGATCTGCTGTTTTGCGGATTCCATCACCTCTTCGTTGACCGTCTCATGGCAAAAACGCATCAGTTCGCCATGGCAAACGTCCACGGCCTCGCCGGCACGCTCCGGCGTGGTGCCGGCGTAAATCAGCAATCCGCCGGAATCGGAGTAGGACGACATGCTGGAATACACGGAATAGGCCAGGCTGCGGCGCTCCCTGACCTCCCGGAACAGGCGCGAACTCATGCCGCAGCCGAGGATCTGGTTCAAAACGGCCAAGCTGTTGCGATGCCGGTTGCCGGCAGGCGGCAGGGGGTAGCCCAGGTAAAACTGGGTCTGTTCCATGGGGCGCGGGTGGTGGACATGCTCGGCCGTAACCGGGCGCCATCCTTCGGCGGGCTTGCTGGCCGGCAGCGTGCCGACCGGCAGGCTGTTCAAATAACGCTCGCTCAATGCCACGATCCGGTCGTGGTCAACATTGCCGGCCGCCGAGACAATGGTGGCGCCGGCAAGGTAGTGCGCGCGCTTGTGGTCCATCAGGCGGTCACGGTGGATGGAGCGGATCGACTCGGGCGTGCCCAGCACCGGGGTTCCCAGCGGATGCCCCTGCCAGAAACCGCGGTGAAACCGGTGGTACACGAAGCGCCCCGGATTGTCCTGGTTCATGGAGATCTCCTGGAGGACCACGCCCCGTTCCTTTTCAACCTCCCGCGGCGGCAGAATCGAATTGGCGAACAGGTCGGCCAGGATTTCAAAGGTATCCGGAACAGCGGACGCCAGCGAGGTTGCATAATAAAAGACCTCTTCCTGGCTGGTGTAGGCGTTGACCCTGGCGCCGAGCGCATCGAACCCTTCCATGATCCGGTCCGCGCTGCGCTGTTCGGTCCCCTTGAACAGCAGGTGCTCGATGAAGTGGGATGCGCCGCCCATGTCGGCAGGTTCGTTTCTGGTGCTGCTGTCGATGCGTATCCCGATGGCGGCGCTCTGCATGGCGGCCACACTCTGGGTCACGACCCGGATGCCGTTGGCCAGGGTTGTCATACGGGGATGGGGCAAAAGCTCATGTGGCGACATGTACACTCCCGGTTGATTGGACGTCGGTGGTTTCGACAACTGTTATATCCGAATCTGCCGGTTTTTCCAACACCGCTTCCCATACCACCTTGGGAGAGACATACCGGTCCACCGTCATCTCCTCCAGGCCGTGGACCGCCCAGCCGTTCCCCACGAGGCGTTCCACGGCCTCCCGGTCGAAGAAACGTTTCAGTTCTCCCTTCACATTGTGCAGACCCGGTTCGACCTCGGGATGCCCGTCCGCGCCATGGTGGATGTCGCCCGTGGAGTTTACCCGCACCAGCAAAAAGCCCCCCGGTTCAAGGCAGCGCCGGATCTCGGCCATGATCGCCACGGTCTCGGGCCAGGGAAAATAGTGCAGGCAGAGGCTGGCCAGCACGACCGGGAAAGCCTTGTCCGGGAACGGCAGCGGCTCACGGATGTCGATCCGGCGCCGGTCGGCTCGCGGCGCCTTGTGGCGGCAGAGTTCCAGCGCTTCCGGCGAATAGTCGCAGGCAATCACATCCAGGCCACGATCGGTAAGGTAACGGCTGTCTCGGCCGCCGCCGCACCCCAGCTCCAAAAGCTTTCCCCGCCGCGCGGTCTCCAGGATAGCGGCCCAGCGTTTCAGCCATTGGTCGGTCTCATCGGAAACGGCACGATGGAGCCGGTCGGCATAACGCGAGTCCCCTATGCCCGATGGGTTGGTTGCCATTCCCTGTGGGGGACTCATGGCATTACCTGGCGCTCCAGCGCTCCCGGTAGACGATCTCATCGAGCGCCTTCCTTTCTCGAGGCTGCGGGGTCGCGCCCGGATACCCCAGCGGGGTGAGCAGCAGCGGCTCGAATTCCGGGGGTATCCCGAGAGCTTCCGAGACGACCGCCGGGTCGAAATTGGCGATCCAGCAGGTTCCCAGCCCCTCGGCCGCTGCCGCCAGGACAAGGTGGTCGAAGGAGATGGTCACGTCAACGTCGATATAGGAGCGGCCGTCCTTGCGCACCCAGGCGGTGGCGGGATCGCCGAAGGCGACGATAATCACCGGCGCCGTGTAGAACCACTCCTTGTCATAGGCCGGCCGCAGCCGGTTTTTCGTTTCCTCGTCCCGCACCACGATATAACGCCACGGCTGGCGATTGCCCGCCGACGGGGCAATGCGCGCCGCGTCCAGAACCCGTGTCAGCTTGTCCTCCTCGACCGGCTCCTGGGTGTACTGCCTGACACTCAGCCTTGTCTTAACCACATCATAAAAGTCCATGGGAGATCCTTTCCGTTCAGTTGTCACTGTTCAGTTCAATTATTGTCGAAGGCCAGTTTAACGCCAAAACCGATCAGCGCGGCGCCTGCCAGTCGTTTGATGAGCAGGCGCGTCCGTTTCATGCCGGACAGCCGCCGGGAAAGCCTGTCGCCGGCCACCACCAGGAAGGTCTGGTACATCAGGCCGATCAACGTGACGTGGGCCATCATCACCCCCAGGGTAACCGGCCTGATCCCGGCGGTCATGAAGAGCGGGAAAAAAGAGAGGAAAAAGATGATGACCTTCGGGTTGGTGAGCCCCACCGCAAACGCCTGGCAAAAGGCAGGCCAGCCGCCGCACCGGCATCCCCGGCCCTGGCTGTGCCGTTATCCGCAGCGGCACGCAGCAGATTCCAGCCGAAACGGCACAGGTAGGCAACACCTCCCCACCGCACGACCGAGAACAGCGCCGGATTTGCCGCCATCAGGGCCGCAAGGCCGGAAACCGCCGCCGTCATGTACACCAGATCGCCGGCCAGCGTACCGAACACCGCTCCCATACCGACACCGATGCCGCCTCGGGCAGTGGCATTGAGGATGGCCAGGGTGCCGGGACCGGGAGCGAGTTGAAAGATCATGATGGCGCCGATAAAGGCCGCATAGTTGTGGATGTTGAACATATCGTAGTGGACTCCCGTTGTTCTCAATCCTGATTGGAGGGTCAATCTTCCGCTCACAGCGCTCACGTGACAAGTCCCCCTTTGAAAAAGGGGGGATTGGAGTTTGGACGTTTGCTCTCCCTCCCCTTGCGGGAGGGGGTTGGGGGGTGGGGGAAGCTGCCCTCTTCACCTGTTGTGATTAAATGGCACCTTCCCCCCCACCCTGTCCCTCCCCCGCAAGGGGGGAGAGGCACCCATTGTGGACGCGCTGTTTTAAAGGTTACAAGGTACTAGTGTCATTCTTTCGGTTG
>JAATGX010000189.1 GCA_015688915.1 Desulfuromonadales bacterium | reverse complement strand
GCAGCGGGGTGACCTGCAGCGGGGTGATCTGGTCTTCTTTCAGACCTATGCCCGCTTTCCGTCCCACGTCGGGATTTACCTCGGCAATCGCAAGATGATCCACGCCTCCTCCCGTGACCACCGCGTAATAATCTCCACCATGGACACCCCCTATTATCTTTCCCGTTACCTCGGTGCGCGCCGTATCGGCAAAACAGCCCCCGATGCCATCAATTTCAACGAACTGCTGCAAGGGGTCGAAGAGGAACACGACGGCGATGTCCTGGCCAATGATATGCTCGGGGTGTCGCTGAACCTGAGCAATTGAGCCTGGGGACCACATACGATAGACAGAAAATCCGGGTCGGGTGACCCGGATTTTTTTTACCCCGTGCCATGAAAATTCTGCTTGCCTATATATCCGGGTCGCCTGACCGGGACGACCCCTACATCAGTCTCCTGCCGGCGGGCTTGTGCTATCTGCACGCCTGTCTGCGGGAGGCCGGCTTCGAGGCGGTGCTGGCCAATTTTTCCGCGTGGTCGGATGCGGCCATCGGGAGCACGCTGGCCGATGTGAAGCCCGATATCGTGGGTATTTCCCAGTGGACGCACAACCGTCATGCCTCGCTTGAGCTGGCGCGGCTCGTGCGCCGGGCAATCCCTGCAAGTACCGTTGTCATGGGGGGCGGCCACGCCACCTTTTGCTACCGTGAGATCCTTCGTGAGGGTTCGCCCGTGGACATCGTCGTCATGGGCGAGGGGGAGGAGACGCTTCTGGAGCTGGCCAGCCGTTGCGCCGAAGGCCGTGGCTGCCAGGATACCAGGGGCATCGCGTTCCGTGATAACGGGGCGCTGGTCGTCAACCCGCCGCGTCCACCCCTGGCCGATCTCGACCGGCTCCCCATCCCCGCGCTTTACCTGGCCGACTCCATCGGTGTTGACCTTGAGTTGCAGCCCGAATTCATCCTTACGGCCAGGGGATGCCCTTTTGTCTGCCATTTTTGCAGTTCTCCCGGATTCTGGAACCGGCAGGTCCGGTTTCGATCACCGGAGAGTATTGTTGACGAGATCCTTTACATCCGTGACCGTTACGGGTTGATCTACTTCTCATTGCGGGACGATACCTTCACCGCTGACCGCAGCCGCGCCATGGCGTTCTGTCGCCTGCTGACGGAGCGCGAGGCCCATATTCTCTGGAACTGCCAATCCCGCGTCAGCGCACTTGACGAGGAACTCCTGATCTGGATGAAGCGCGCCGGGTGCGAGTGCGTGCAGCTTGGCGTTGAATCCGGTTCGCCGCGCATTCTCGATATGCTGGGCAAACTGATCGCCCCCGGGGACGTGGAGGCAGCCGCCGCGCTGATCAGGAAGGTCGGCATCAATCTCTCCGTGTACCTGATATCCGATGTTCCCGGAGAGACGGAGCAGGATATCAACCAGACCATTGAACTGGTACGCCGCATTCGCCCGGACGACGGCTATGTCTCGCCCCTGGCCTACTATCCCGGCACGCACCTGTTTGAAGAGGCGGTTGGCTCGGGCCGGATCGCCAGGGATATCTTCGAGGTAAACCGTGAAGCCGCGGTGTATGCCGCCGGCCAGCCGGGGCCGAATTCCCGTCGGCTCCTGAAGGCTCTTGCCGGCCATACGCCGGGGGGCCCTGACCGCTTTCGCCACCAGAAACGCCTGCTGGGCTATTGTTATGCAACCAATGTGCTTGCCGGGGAGTGGTACCGGCACAACGGAAACGACGAGGCCGCTGAACGGGAATTCCGCGAGATCATCGAACAGCAGCCGGATAACCCGTGGGGCTGGTACCTTCTGGGAGAGGTCTATGAAGCGGCGGACAATCCGGCAAAGTCGGCACTCTGTTACCAGAAGGTGCTGGGGCTTGTGCCGAATCATGGGCCGTCGCGGTCGGCTCTTGACGCGCTTGGTGTTACGAAAAAAACGGGGCCATGATGGCCCCGTTCCTGTATCCGTTCCCAACCCAACTGGATGATGTTATTTGTTGATCCTGATACCCGGTACGAACAAGATCTTGTCAAAGGTCTTCTTGAGCGTCTTGCTCGTGAAGTTGGTCATGGGCATGGCGTCGGCGGGGTACTCGATGGCATCGCCCACGGCGACCTTGGCTTCGGGCAGCGCCAGCCAAACCTTCTGACCTTTGTCGTCAGCCGCTTCAACATAGGTGTAACCGCCGGAATTCATGGTCTGGGTCACCTTGGCCTTTTGTCCGGTACCGGCGGCGGGTTCCTGAGCCTTCATGCCGGCATGGGGATCGACGTTGCTGGCGGGCTGGCCCGCCGCGGGCGCCTGGGCCTGAGGGGCGGGGGCGCCCGGGGCTTCGGTCTTCGGTTTGCTATTGCATCCGGCAATGGCGAGTGCTGCGATGGCTAGAAGGGTAACTATGGTTTTTTTCACCTGCAACCTCCTGATTTTTAGTGACGTATATTCTTATCATATTTCTGTTTGACATTCCAAGGGAAAAGATTGGCAACGAAAAGACCGGCACATGATGTAAACATTTTCCCGCCATGTGGTACACTTGTTCCTGTCCGATACCGGCTGAACCGGTAACGAAAATTCAGGCAGCGCAAGGGGGCGAGTAATGTTCGAATCGGCCGAGCTTGGCCACAGGATCGACAAGGAGACCTGGAAAAAGGAGGTGCCCGAACTGCGCGAGGCCCTGCTGGATGCCCAGCTCGACCTGTTGCAGTCTCAGAAGTTCCCGGTCGTCATCCTGATCGCCGGGGTGGACTGCGCCGGCAAGGGAGAAACGGTCAACATCCTCAACGAGTGGATGGACCCGCGCCACATCGAGACCCATGCCCTGCGGGAGCTGACCGACGAGGAGCAGGAGCGGCCCCCCATGTGGCGTTACTGGCGCGTGCTGCCGCCCAGGGGAAAGATCGGCATCTTCATCGGCACCTGGTACTCGGCCCCGCTGGTGGAAAATGTCTACGGCGAGATCAAGAACGCCGAGTTGGACCAGCGTCTAGAGCGGATCATCCGCTTCGAGAAGATGCTCTGCGACGAGGGGGCGCTGGTGCTCAAGTTCTGGCTGCATCTCTCCCAGGATCAGCAGAAAAAGCGCCTCAAGCTTCTGGAGAAGGACCCCAAGACCCGTTGGCGGGTCACGGACAGCGACTGGAAGAACTTCAAGCTCTACGACCGGTTCCGCCAGGTTTCGGAGCGGATGCTGCGCGCCACCAGCACGGCCGAGGCGCCCTGGACCATCGTCGAGGGGAGCAATCCCCGCTACCGCTACCTGACCATCGGCAAGGCCATTCACCAATCCCTGCGCCAGCGGCTGGACGCCCCCGGGGCCGCCCCTCCCCAGGAGCCGTTTCCTCCGGTCACCACGGCCATCGACGGCCTGCACATCCTCCAGACCCTCGACCTGACCCGCAGCATCAAGAAAAAAGAATACGAAGACGAACTGGAGAAGTGGCAGGGCAAGCTGAACCTGCTGTCCCGGCATCCCGATTTCAGGAAGATCGGCGTGGTTGCGCTTTTCGAGGGGAACGACGCGGCCGGCAAGGGGGGGAGCATCCGCCGTATCACCCAGGCCCTGGACTCCCGCCGCTACCGGGTCATCCCGGTGGCCGCCCCGACGGACGAGGAGCGGGCCCAGCCCTACCTGTGGCGTTTCTGGCGCCATCTCCCCCGCAAGGCGAAGTTCGCCATCTTTGACCGCTCCTGGTAT
>JAATGX010000103.1 GCA_015688915.1 Desulfuromonadales bacterium | reverse complement strand
GGCACGCCGAAACGCGGCGAGGAAGCCCGCGTCGCGCGCATGTCCGCGGCCGAAATCACCCGTTCGACGGTGACACGCCGGCAGATCCGGGAAGCCTTCGAGACGATCGACCAGCGGGCCCAGGCGGGCATCTATCCGGGCTTCGGCCTACGCCGGCTCTATGAGCTGGAGATGGAGGCCCTGACCACGCAGCCCGATTGTGGCGTGCTCTGGGCGGCGGCCTCCGGCTCCAACCAGTCGGTCTCCGCCGAGGGTTTCCGCCGGGTCGGCGGTTTCGATCCCGCCCTGACCATCAACGAAGAGCGCAAGCGCCGCTTCATGTTCACCAGGCCGGTGGATACCCAGCCCATATCGTACATCGTGCTCAACGAAGGGCGGTTCGACGGGCTGCGGGGAGGCATGCGCGCCGGGGTAATGCGGGGAAGCAGCTCCCATGGGGACCGGCGGTGTCGCGACTCATGCCAGCCCGGGCCCTATGACAGTCTGCGCAAGCTGCTCTTCGACCTGCTGTCGGAGGATCTGGACATTGCCCTGGTCCCCGCGCCCAGCATGGTGAAACTGGCGTTGGACCTGGGCCTTGAAGGCCATCTGCGGGTGCTGGAACCGCCTCTGCTCGAAGGTGTGCGCGCCATGGCGCTGCGACCGGACGAAACCGAATTGCAGGAACGCCTGAACCGGGCAATCGGCCAATTCGTGGGAACCCCCGAGTATCGGAAGATCTACTTCAAATGGTGGGGCAAGCCAAAGGCATTCTGGACAACGGCCACGGTCGCCTGGACCGTGACGGCGGCGCTGGTGTTCAGCGCGCTGGGCATGGGATACTGGCGCTACACGAGCGTACTCCGCCTGAACCGCACGCTCGGCCAGACCCTGGCGCAACTCGAACAATCCCGCGAGGAGTTGCACGAGCAGGCCATACTGCTGGAGCAGGAGGTCGCGGAACGGCAACAGACCCAGGAGGCGCTCGCCGTCAAGCAACGCCAGCTCGAGGAGCTGAACAAGGTGCTGGCGGACGGGATCAACGAAGCTGTGGCCGAACTGCGCCACAAGGATCAGATGCTGATTCAGCAGGGACGCCTGGCAGCCATGGGCGAGATGATCAACAACATCTCCCACCAGTGGCGCCAGCCGCTCAACAATATCGGGTTGATCGTGCAGAACCTGCAGCTTGCCTACCAGTCCGGCGACCTGACCGCCGCGGAGGTGAACAAGGAGGCCGACAAGGCCATGGACGTGATCCTCCACATGTCCCGCACCATCGATGATTTTCGCAACTTCTTCCGCCAGGACAAGGAAAAACGCACCTTCGAGATCAACACGGTGGTGAACAGCTCCCTTGAATTCATCGCCGCTACCCTGGAGAGCTGCCGGATCAGGGTGGACGTAACCAGCGAAGGGGGCGTCAGCGCCGTCGGCTATCAGAACGAATACGCCCAGGTACTGCTCAACATCCTCGCCAATGCCCGTGACGCCCTTGTGGAACGCAGGGTCGCGGCTCCCCGCATCTCGATCCGCATCGGCCGCGAAAACGGCCGCTCGCTGCTGGTCGTCAGGGATAACGGTGGCGGCATCGCCGAGGATAACCTGCCCCGGATATTCTATCCCTACTTCACCCCCAATGACCCGGTCAAGGGGAACGGCATCGGCCTGTACATGTCCAAGGTGATCATCGAGAAAAACATGGACGGCAGACTCACGGCCCGCAACGTGGGGGACGGCGCGGAGTTCAGGATCGAGGTGTGAGGCGGGGACCGGGGACCAGGGATTGGGGATCGGCAGAGGCTTTTACCAGTCCCTGGTCCCCGGTTCCTGATCCTTGTTTTGGCTCTTGCATTTCCCCCCCCCACTCTGCTACTGTTTTCGCCTTTGAAAATCCAGAAGCCAACGTCGTAACGAGTGATGAAAGGATCGCAGAATCATGCTGAAGATATTTGACTACCTGTTTGGAATGTTTTCCAATGACCTTGCCATCGACCTGGGCACGGCCAACACCCTGGTCTACCTCAAGGGTAAAGGGATCGTGGTGCGCGAACCGTCCGTCGTTGCCGTGCAGAAGATGCCCAACGGCCAGCAGAAGGTGCTCAAGGTCGGTATGGAGGCCAAGCAGATGCTGGGCCGCACCCCCGGCTCCATCACCGCCATCCGCCCCATGAAGGACGGCGTCATCGCCGACTTCGACATCACCGAGGAGATGCTGCGTTATTTCATCCACAAGGTGCATAACCGCAAGACCCTGGTTCGCCCCCGCATCGTGATCTGCGTCCCCTCCGGCATCACCCAGGTGGAGAAGCGCGCCGTCAAGGAGTCGGCCGAATCGGCCGGCGCCCGCGAGGTCTACCTGATCGAGGAGCCGATGGCCGCTTCCATCGGGGCGGGCCTCCCCATCACCGAGGCCTCGGGGAACATGATCGTGGACATCGGCGGCGGCACCACCGAGGTGGCGGTCATATCCCTGGCCGGCATCGTCTATGCCCAGTCCACCCGCATGGGTGGCGACAAGATGGACGAGGCCATTGTCCAGTACATCCGCAAAAAATACAACCTGCAGATCGGCGAACGCATGGCCGAGGCGATCAAGATCGATATCGGCGAGGCCTATCCCGGTCCCGAGGTCCTGACGAAACTGGTCAAGGGGCGCGACCTGGTGTCCGGCATCCCCAAAACCATCGAGGTCAATTCCGACGAGATCCGCGAGGCGCTCAAGGAAGCGGTCAACGCCATTGTGGACACGGTTCGCATCTGCCTCGAGAAGACCCCGCCCGAACTGGCGGCCGACATCGTCGACAAGGGGATCTTCCTGGCCGGCGGGGGCGCCCTGTTGCGCAACCTGGACATGCTGCTGCGCGAGGTTACCAAGGTGCCGGTGCTGATCGCCGAAAACCCGCTGGATTGCGTTGTGCTCGGCTCGGGCAAGGTATTGGACGAGTTGAACCTGCTGCGCCGCGTGGCCATTTCGTCATAATTTTGCCACAAAGACACAGAGACACGGAGAGAACACCCGACGGATGCCGTAATGCTTGACAAGTCCCTCTGCAAAGACGGCCGACATGGCACCGTTTCCAGTGACTCGATGAATTCACGATTGTTATGCCCGACTCTGCGTCTCCGTGTCTCTGGGGCAACCATGATGTCCTTTATGTATCTCCCGCTGATATGACTTCTCCCACCGTCGACATAATTGTCCCAGTCTGGAACAATCCTTTTGAAACCCGCGCGTGCCTGGCCTCCGTCCTCCATCATTCTCCCGAGGCGCGCCTGATCGTGGTCGACAACGGCAGCAGCCGGGAAACCGAGCTGATGCTGGAAGAATTTTCCGAACCGCTCGGGGAGCGCGGACTGTTCATCAAGTCGGAACGCAATCTCGGGATGGTTCCCGCCATCAACATCGGGCTGGCCAGATCGGACAGCGACGTTGCCGTGATCCTGCTTCCGCACGTCCGGGTAACCGCCGACTCGCTCGCCGGACTGGTGCAGGCCGCCCTGATGCCCCATGCCGGCATCGTATCGCCGGTGTTCAGCGGCAGCGGCGCCCCTCAGCTCCCCCCGGTCACCTCCGGTGGCACGCTGATGGAAACCTTCCGCGTCTCTTTTGCCACCCTGGCGCTCAGAAAAGAGATGCACCGGCAACTGGGCGGCTTCGACGAGGGACTGGACGGCGGGGAATGGTGCCTCAAGGACTATGTACGCCGCGCCTGGAAATGGGGATACCATACCTGTGTCACCTCCCGTTCGCACGTCGTCTGCGGGGAGGAGGCCGTGTTCGGGTCGAATGTGCGGAAGCTCCAGCAGTCCCAGCTCAGCGGCATTACCTACCAGGAGCGCTGGGGCATCAGCCGCCACTACTGCATCTACTTCGGACATGAGGCCACCGGCCTTGCCGACATCATGGAAACCATTACACAGGGCGCACGACAAGGTCACCGGTTCACCCTGCTGCTGCACCGTCGCCAGGCCGCGGATTTCCGACGCATGGGGTGGCACGTCCGGCACACCGGCATCGAGACGCAACGCATCTCGATGCTCATGCAACAGCGCAACCTGCTGCGCCGGTGCATGGATTTGCAGGCCCGTATTCCCGATATCATCCCGGTCCGGGGTGGGGCCGATTTTCCGGGCATGGATACGGCGATCCCCTTCGAAGAGGTGGCAGCCGTAATCGGGGCGGCACGGGCCGATGAACACAATGAATTGGCACCGGTTTTCACTGAACCGGGGGAGAGGACACCATGATCGCAGACATAACGGGGCAACTCCGGGCTCACAGGGCACTGTTCGAAACGATCGAGCGGGACCTGTCGCCGCTCATCGCCGAAATGGCGGGGCTGCTGAGGGATACCCTCAGAAACGGCGGCAAGCTTCTGGTGATGGGCAACGGCGGTTCCGCCGCCGACGCCCAGCACTTCGCAGCCGAGATAGTGGGGCGCTTCAAGCTGGAGCGGAAGGCGCTCCCGGCTGTGGCGCTCTCCACCGATACATCCATCCTGACCGCCATCGGCAACGACTACGGCTTCGACCTGGTCTTCAGACGCCAGGTGGAGGCGTTGGCCGCCAGCGGCGACGTCGTGGTCGGCATCTCCACCAGCGGCAACTCTCCCAACGTGCTGACAGCGCTGGAACTGGCGCGGGAACGGGGGTGCCGCACCGTCGGCCTGCTGGGCAAGGATGGCGGCACCATCAAGGCCGCCTGCGACCTGGCCCTGATCGTGCCTTCCCACGACACCCCCCGCGTTCAGGAGGGGCACATCACCATCATCCACATCGTCTGCGACCTGGTGGAACGGGCGCTGTTCGGGTAAAGCACTACATCCATTCTGCCACGGAGACACAGAGACACAGAGGAAGTCAAAAACTTTTCAGCAGAACAGTGACTGATTTATTGGTTCCCCTGTTTGACTGTTTTCTCCGTGTCTCTGTGTCTCTGTGGCAGATTTAGGTTTCATATGAAAGGCCACACTTCATGAAGATCCAGCCCATCGACCTCTCCGGCGTAACAACCTACCCCATCGCCTCGCGCAAGAACAAGGTTTCGCTTGAACGGGATTTCGCCGGCGAGATCGGCGCAGGCATGACCGTTTCCGGCCTGCTGGCCGCCCTGCCCAACCAGTTGGGGGGCGAGAGCCTGAATGCGGTGATCGATGCCGTGGTCAAGGCCCGGAGCAAGGGAAAACCGGTCGTGATCGCCATTGGCGGGCATGTGATCAAGTGCGGTCTGCAACCGGTGCTGAAAAGGCTGATCGATGCCGATATCATCACCGCCTGCGCCATGAACGGCTCCGCATCTATCCACGATTACGAGATTTCCCTGATCGGCGAGACCAGCGAGGATGTGGGCGCGGTGCTGCACTGCGGCACCTTCGGCATGGCCGAGGAGACCGGCCGTGACATCAACGGCGCGCTCAAGGCCGGTGTTGCCGAAGGCCTGGGCTATGGCGAGGCGTTGGGACGCTTCATCGTGGCGAACGGCAACCCGCACCGGGAACACAGCCTGCTGGCAGCCTGCCATGAGAAGGGCATCCCCGCCACGGTGCACGTGGCCGTGGGCACCGACATCATCCACCAGCATCCGGCCTGCGACGGCGCCGTGCTGGGGCAGGCCACCTTCACGGACTTCCGCCTGTTCACGCGGGTGGTGGCCGGTCTGGGCGACGGCGGGGTCTTCATCAATATCGGCAGCGCCGTGATCATGCCGGAGGTGTTTCTCAAGGCCCTTTCCATCGCCCAGAACATGGGCTTCCATGTGGACCACTTCACCACCGCCAACTTCGACATGACCCAGCACTACCGTCCCTTGCAGAACGTGGTCAAACGTCCCACGGCCGGCGACAGCCGCGGCCTGACCATCACCGGCCATCACGAGATCATGATCCCGCTCCTGGCGGCCGGGATCCTGGACAGGGTCAAAATGTAGGGGCGGTGGCCGCCCATCGCTCTCTGCAAGCCCCCTGCTGTCTCTCAAGCGCCCGGCGAAATGTTGCGGCGCTTTTTGTTTAGCTTCTAAAATTCTGAAAAATCCTTTATTATCGGCGGCGGTTTTTGTTGCCCCTTGACCCGAATTGTCTCGGAGCAGATGCGGCACGTAGAATTACTACCTATGAAAAATACGCGGCAAAGGAGGCCTCATGCTCCAGGTAACCGACGAACTGCTCAAAGAGATGGCTGACGTCATCGTGAGAGAGGTAAAACCCCGCCAGATAATCCTGTTCGGCTCGTACGCCCGTGGAGATGCCCGCCCTGATTAGGACCTGGATTTTATGGTGGTCGAGGAAGGCCCGTTTGACGCACACCGGAGCCGACGAGCAGCCATGACCCGACTGGGAGAACTTTTGTTTGATTATTTTGTTCCCATGGACTTCCTGGTATTTACCCCGGAAGAGATCGAGAAGTGGAAGGACACCAAAAACCATGTGATAGCCCATGCAGTGAGAGAAGGAAAGGTGCTGTATGATGCCCATTGAACAGGCTGAACGATTGTTGCAGATGGCTGCAAAGGATATCAAAGCCCTTGATCTCATGATATTGCCGGAATCGGTCGATGATGAGATATTCGGCTTCCATGCACAACAGGCCGTTGAGAAATCCCTGAAAGCCTGGATAACGGCCATTGGTGGAAGTTACGGCTTCGTCCATGACTTGCGGGTTCTTTTTCTGACACTTCGTGAACTGGGGTGCCCAATCGATCAGTTCCGGCACTTGATACTATTGAATCCATTTGCCGCTCAACTTCGCTATGAGCCGATGGAAACCGTGGATGAACCAATTGATCGTCCGGTGTTGCGAGCCCAGATTCAAGCGGTATACGACCATGTACTTTCTGTCCTGTCGCTTATGGAGGACGGACGGGGTAATGGCTGATCAGGTCCTTTCCTCCAAGGCCGCGCTGATTGCACATAGTATGTGCCGGCGGTCGAGTTGGCGGTGTACTCCCGATAATTATTGGAGTTAAATCGCGACACATCCGCTTTTGACCGTGCCTTTATCTCTATGCTATTAAGCACACTTACTCAAAGAACGGAATTTGCCATGGATAGAAAAACCGTCGAATCCCTCTTCAGCCGCATCGGCGACATCCGGTGCCTGGTGATCGGCGACCTGATGCTGGACGAGTACCTGTGGGGCAAGGCCGAACGGATCTCACCCGAGGCGCCGGTCCAGGTGGTGGATGTGCAGCGCGAAGAGTTGCGCCTGGGCGGCGCCGGCAACGTGGTCAACAACCTGGCGGCCCTGGGGGCGCAAGTGGCGGTCTGCTCGGCGGTGGGGGACGACGACAACGGAACCGCCCTGCTGAGTGTTTTCGGTCAGCGGCACGTGGCGGTGGAGGCCGTGTTCCGCGACCCGGACCGCCGGACGAGCCGCAAGACCAGGGTAGTGGCCGCCCACCAGCAGATCGTCCGCATTGACCGGGAGAGTCGCGAACCGCTGGCACCCGCGATCGAGGATCGGATCTGCGCCTGGATTGCCGCCAATGCCGGCAGCTTCAGCGTCATACTGCTGTCGGACTATCACAAGGGGGTTCTGACCCAGCGGGTGATCGCCAGCGCCATCGACGCCGCCCGGGCCAGCGGTATCCCGGTGCTGGTGGACCCCAAGGGCGCCGACTTCGCCCGCTATCGGGGGGTCACCATCCTCACCCCCAACCGCAAGGAGGCCGAGGTTGCATCGGGGGTCGCCATCCGCGATCAGGAGTCGCTGGAGCGGGCGGCAGAGGCGATCATGGCCGCGGCAGGGCTGGAACACCTGCTGGTTACCCGGAGCGAGGAGGGGATGTCGCTTTTTTCCCGCACCGGAGCGGCGGTTCATATCCCCACGGTCGCCCGGGAGGTATTCGATGTCTCCGGCGCCGGCGATACGGTCCTGGCGTCGCTGGCCGTGGGCATGGCCGCCGGCCTGGGAATGACGGAAGCGGCCCGCCTGGCCAACATCGCCGCCGGCATTGCCGTCGCCAAACTCGGCACCTCCACCGTTTCTCCCGAAGAGATCGTCAATGCCGTGGCGCTCACCCACAGCGACAGCGACGCCAAGATAAAAAACCCGGACGCCCTGGCCGCCATCATTGCGGCCGAAAAAGGGCGCGGCAAGCGGATCGTTTTCACCAACGGCTGCTTTGACCTGCTCCACGCCGGGCATGTCAAGTACCTGCAAAAAGCCCGCGGCCTGGGCGACCTGCTGGTGCTCGGGCTGAACAGCGACGCCTCGGTGCGGCGCCTGAAGGGCGAAAAACGCCCGCTGATCGCCGAGGAAGAGCGGGCCCATCTCCTGGCGGCGCTGAACTGCATCGACTATGTGGTGCTCTTCGATGAAGACACCCCGCTGGCACTGATCACGCAACTGAAGCCGGACATCCTGGTCAAGGGCGGCGACTACACCCCGGACGCGGTGGTGGGCAAAGAGGTGGTGGAGGCCTATGGAGGCCGTGTCGAGCTGGTGGCCTTTGTGGACGGCAAATCATCCACCAACATCATTGAACGGGTGCTGGAGCGGTATTCGTAGCACGGTTTGCGACCGAAGGCTGGGGACTGAAGGTTGAAGTAACAGTGGTGTTTCCGGCAAAAATCTGTTAAGAGAGCCTCACTACCAAACTGACGGGAGCGGGCATGAAAACCGTGGACAACAGGGCTCTGTGGATTCTCGGCGTAAAACCGGGCGAAGGACGGGAACAAATCATCGCTTCATACCTGAAGGCCGGTGGGTATGACAGTTGCCTCGGAACGTTTGAGAATCTGGCGACCGGCCGACCGTTGGGGATCGTGCTGGATATTTCGCCATGTTCCGATGACGGCTGGGGGTTGCTGCTGCGGATCAAAAACGATCCGGCCACCCGCAACATCCCGGTGCTCCCGGTTTTTCTCAGCGAAAAAGGTGCGGTGGGGGGCGTTTTTCCGGTGGCCGGTTTCTTCACCACGCCGATTGACGAGCACTACCTGCTGGAACGGCTGGCGGTGTATGGTTTGACCGAGGATGCCGAAACCTGGGATCTTCAGGCGCTGGTGGTGTCCCGCACGGGTGAGGAACGGCTGTCCAGGGCGGCAGAGTCGGTGGGGTTCGAGGTGGTCAAGGGGTACACCGGCACGGAGGCCCTGGCGCTCGTATCCATCAAGCCCAAGTACCTGGCCTTCTGCTGCCTGATGCTGTCCGACATGTCGGCCTTCGAACTGCTGGAAAAATTCCGTCTCTTCCCCTACAGCCGCAACATCCCGGTGTTTATCCTGCTGAAGGCCGACATGAAGGATGGGGAGAAATCCGCCGTGAGCCGTGAGATCGCCCACCTGGTCAGCAAGAAGCAGCTCACCTGCGAAGAGTTCCTCAATTACCTGCGACGCAGGGAGTGACGGACCCCCCGGTTTGACGGGCAACAGAACAGCCGTTCATCCTGGGTAGTGTCTACCGCGGGTGAACGGCTTTTGTTTTACCGTATCATGGAGAAGGCACGAGCAGTATTGACCGCAATTTTCACAAAATGCCGCAACGCTAGGTAAATGCCGTTCTCTGTGATTCCAGCATATCCTCCAGGGAGATCCCCATCTCGTCCAGGTGGGATCCGAGATGATGGAACTCCAGTTGCTCCAGCAACTCGGCTACGTGCAGCAGCTTCCCGAGTTCGCCTTCCCGCGAGGCCAGCGCCTCCCTGACATCCTCCGACAGGTTCAGGTTCTGCCTGCCGAGCAGGTATTTTTCCTCTTCCATTGCCGGATCGGCCCCCGTGGCGAGTTGGTCAGAACACCTTTTTGGCGATCAGGTGTGTGTACAATTTCCCGTCAGCATCGAGGATATGGGCGACAAGCCATGTCCCCAGGAATGTCAGCATCTCCATGGCCAGCAGTCCGTTGCCGTCGAACAGGTCTTGCCTGAGCTGGGCGACCTGGCGGATAAAGAGGTCGTGCTCTTCCACATGCATCTGCCGTGCGGGATAGTCGCTGTTCTTCATGAGCTGTTCTTCTGCGGAAAAGTGAGACCTGGCGTAGACATCCAACTCCTCGACTGTGCGCTCCACGCTGTCTTCCCAATCGTCGTCCAGACAACAATCATAGGTGGTGTTGAGCATGGCGATCAAACGCCGATGCTGTTCATCGAGCCGGCTGATGCCGAGGTTATAGCAGCTATTCCATTCCATGCAGGGCATGTGAACCTCCAGGCGGGACAATTACGGCAATCCAGGGACCAGCGGGCACGATTGGACTCCCATTCGTGCATGAAAAAATGGTTAGTTACGTTTTTTTATTATACCCAATCCACCATGTCAATCAAATACGGATTATTGTCTATCAAATTTGATTGATATTTATAACTTAACTAGCTTATGTGCTTATTGTAAATGTGGCGGCGACGGCTAAGCTGGGGCTCGGGCGACACTACGCCCGAATGCGGTCATTTGCACGGGGTGCGGGTATTCCTGCCGGGATGGTCAGGGGGCACGTGCACGCGAATGACACGCCATCCAACGCTCGGTCACCGGAGCCATAACATCATGACAATACGGGCAAAAAAAGACCTCGACCGGCTGATGGGACAAAACCTGAAGCGGTTACGCGAGGAGCGGGGCTGGTCTCAGGAACGACTAGCTGAAATGATAGACACGGATGGGCGTTACATCTCGGCTGTGGAAAACGGGCGCGGCATGGGGAAAAGCCTGCTCGACAGGCTGTGCGGGGTGTTGGGGGTCGAGGAGGACGCCTTCACGAGGCAGGCGGTGGGGGAAAAGGAGGAACCGTACGGCAATCTCCCCGATGTGGCGCGCATGCTGCTGGAGGAGTTGCGGGACATGCCGGAGTATGAACAGTTGCGCTGGCTGGCCGACCTCAAGGAGAAGAAGGTGAAAGAGAAAAAAGGGTAACACCGCTGCCTGGTCCGGCCTCCCGATTGCGAAAAGGAAACCAGCCGTTCCCCCTGATGAGGAACGGCTGGTTTTGTTCCAGGCGATGACGTTGCGCAGCACCTTCCGGCGCCCCTACAGCAGCCCCTTCAGCTCCTTGATCTCGATGCTGGACTTGCTGCGCAATTCCTTGGCCCACTGGCTGAAACGTTCCTCGGATTTCTTGCGGTAGATGTCATTTTCGATCTCCACCTTGACGCTTTCAAACGGCTTCAACGCGCCGTTGATTCTCTCCTCCAGCTTGACGATATGTATGCCCACCGGCGTGGTGACCAGTTCGCTGATCTCGCCCGGCTTCATGGCCATGATGGTTCCTTCCAGTTCCGGCAGCATGTCGCCCTTCTTGAAGCGCCCCATGTCTCCGCCATCGGCGCGGGCCGCCGGGTCTTCGGAGTAGGTCTTGGCCAGTTCGACGAAGTCCTTGCCGCTCTTGGCCTCGGCCAGCACCATCAAGGCCGTCTGCATGGCCTTCTTGATCTCCGCGGGCGGCGATTTTTCATCGATCCGGAAGAAGATATGGCGGGCGTGGAAGGTCTCTTCCCCGGAATACTTGGCATGATTGGCCTCGTAATACTCGCGCATTTCCGTTTCGCCTACCTGGATCTTGGAGCGCACCTCCATGCTCACCAGCTTGAGTTTTTCCAACTGATCCCGCAACTGCTCCTGATACTGGTCAAAGGAAAGCCCCTGTCCGGACAGGGCCGCCACCAGGGCCGCCTGGGTCATGTTGTTCTGCTTCTTGACATCCTCGACGGCCTGCCGGACATCATCGTCACTGACCGTAATAGCCAACTCCTTGACCTTCTGATCCGTCAGCTTCTTTTCCACCAGGCCGTCCAGCGCCATGCGGCGGAGCCGGCTGCGGCCGGCATCGTCCAGGGCGGACTTTTTCTCGGCCTCGCGGATGGCCGGCTGGACCTCGCGGTTCACCTCATACAGGGTAATGATATCGTCGTTGACAACGGCGGCAATGGCGTTGATCAGTTTGCCGGGCGGAGCGGGCGGGGCCTGCGCGACAGGGGGCTGTTTTTCGGCCTTGACCGTTGCTGCCACCGGTTCTTTTACCACCGCTTTCCCGTTCGCGCAGCCACCGGCCGGGAGCAGAAACAGACCGATGATCAACAGGGAGTACACGTATCGTTTCATGGTTGGACTCTCTTTATCCACGGGGTGCCAAACTCGGAAGGGTGGGCAGAAAAGCCCACCCTTCCGGTTTTTTCATGCTTTCATGGGGGCACGCGGCGTCAGCCACGGTTATTTTTTCTCCGGGGCAGCCGGTTTGGCGGGCTCGGCCGGTTTCTGCTCCCCTGCCTTGCCTTCGTCCTTCTTGCCGCCAACGGCGTTCAGGACGTCTTCCTTGACCGTGATCTTGGCGTCCTTCTTGAGGTCTTCCTTGAGCTTCTGGAAGATCTCCTGCTGCTTGGAGGGCATGATGGCGGCCTTGATCTGGTCCTTCACTTCTTCAAAGGGGCGGATGCCGGCGGCACGTTTGCCGGTCAGCTTGATGATATGGAAACCGAAGTCGGACTTGACCACGTCGGAAATCTGTCCTTCCTTCAGCGCCGAGGCGGCCTTCTCGAAGGCCGGAACCATGGCGCCCTTGCCGAACCAGCCCAGGTCGCCTCCCTTGGCGGCAGAGGAGTCCACGGAGTTCTTCTTGGCCAGATCCTCGAAATTGGCGCCCGACTTGAGTTGAGCAAGGATGTCCCTGGCCTCTTTCTCGGTCTTCACCAGGATATGGCTGGCCTTGATCTGCTCAGGGGCATTGAACTTGTCCTTGTTCTGCTCGTAGAACTTTTTCAGCTCTTCGTCCGAAACCTTTGCGTCCGCCTCGACCTTTTTCTTCAGGAACGCCTCGACGATCAGGCGCTTCTTCAGATCCTGCAGCTTTTCCTCGATCTCGGGACCTTTGTCCACCCCATCCTTCGCGGCCTGTTGCAGAACCAGCTCACGGATCACCATGGTGTCCAGCATTTCCTTGCGGCCCTGCGGGGTTTCAGCCATGGCCTTGAGGTATTCGGGGAGGTTTTTCAGTTCCCGGTCAAAGTCTCCGGTGGTGATGCTGCTTCCGTTCACCTCCGCCAGGACCTGACCTCCCTTGGCGGAAGACTGTTTTGAGTCGGAGCCGGGGGTACCGCCCTGGCATCCGAAGAGTGCGGTGGCACAGAGGGCAACCGCAATGAATTTTACCGTACTGGTGGTTTTCACGGATTCTCCTTTTTGTTGCTGCTATTGATTTTAAGTTGGTGAAAAAACTTTGAAAAAATACCACATCAGCAGAGGCTTTTCAACACCTTTCTGGCCTCCCCGAGGATATCCTCGAAGGCGCTGCCGGAGACGGCGCAGGTCAACTTGTAGTCCGGGGTGAACTGGTATTTCCGCGGTTCGTTGCGCATCATGGCGATGATGGTGTCGGGCGGGGCCGGGGTGCGGGGATGGAAGGAGATGACCACGTGCTTGCCGTCGTAGTCGATCTGCCGCACCAGCAGGCGTTTCAGGAGTACGCGCAGCCGCATGATCTCGAACAGGTAGGAGGTGGCCAGGGGATAGGCGCCGAACCGGTCGGCCACCTCGTTCTGCACATCCAGCACGTCATCCTCGCTTTCCGCCTGGGTCAGCTTCTTGTAGATCACCAGGCGCTGGCCCGTATCCTTGATGTACGCCTCGGGGATGAAGGCCGGCACCTTGAGGTTGATCTCCGGCTCGACCTTTTCCACCATCTCTTCGCCCCGCATGCGGCAGATGGTCTCCTCCAGCATCTGGTTGTACAGCTCGAAGCCGATCTCGGTCACGGTGCCGGACTGGCGGCTCCCCAGCATGTCGCCGGCCCCGCGGATCTCCATGTCATGGGTGGCGATGCGGAAGCCGGCCCCCAACTCGGAGATGTCCTGAAGGATCTTGAGCCGCTCCCGGGCATCGGCGCTGACGGTGCTCTCGCCCGGTATCAGCAGGTAGGCGTAGCCGCGCTGGGTGGAGCGCCCCACCCGGCCGCGCAACTGGTAGAGCTGGGACAGGCCGAAGTTGTCGGCCCGGTCCACGATCAGGGTGTTGGCGTTGGGGATGTCCAGGCCGGACTCGACGATCGTGGTCGCCACCAGCACGTCGTAGCTCTTCTCCCAGAAGCCGAGCATGATCTGCTCCAGCGCGGCCTCACCCATCTGCCCGTGGGCGATGCCGACCTTGGCTCTGGGGACCAGGCGACGGATCCGCTCGGCCTCGGAGGCGATGCCCATCTCGTCGAGCGCGCGCTCGGTGACCTTCTCGCCCTTGTCGTCGACGAGGGTCTCCTTCTTGCCGGAGTGCACGCGGTTGTAGACGTAGAAGACCTGTCCGCCGCGGGCGAGCTCCTTGTCGATCCCTTCCTTGAGGGTCTGGTCGCTGTCGCGCGTG
>JAATGX010000108.1 GCA_015688915.1 Desulfuromonadales bacterium | reverse complement strand
TGGAACAGGCCATGGCCTATGGCCAGAAGATTCAGGAGGAAAAGGCCAGCGCCCAGGTATCCCTGTTCGGCACCGCCGAGGTGGTGCAAAACAACGGCAACGGCGGCATGAGGCTGCCGAACGTTCCCGAGTGGCAGGACAAGGAGAAACTGGGGTACGAGAAAGAGGCCCTGGGGTTCCTGATCACCGGCCACCCGCTGGACCGCTATCTCGACGACATCAGGCGCCTCGCCAACTCCGAGATCGCCAACCTGTGCGAGATGCCGGACGGAGCCGAGGCGCGCATCTGCGGCATTGTCTCCGCCTTTCGCGAGATCATCACCAAGAAAGGTGACCGGATGTGCTTCGCCACCATTGAGGACCTGTCCGGCGGCGTCGAGATCACGGTCTTCTCCGATATCTATGCCTCGACATCTACGCTGCTCAAATCCGATGACCCGCTGCTGGTGGTGGGCAAGCTGGAACGGAGCGAAAAGGGAGCCAAGATCCTGGTACAGGCCCAGAAGGAGGGGGGAAGCGAGTGGCAGCAGAAAAATCGCGGGCCGGCGGGCGACATCAAGCTGCTGAGCGAAGCCCGGGCCCAGACCACCAAAAAGGTCTGCTTCACCCTGCGCATGGACGAGACTCCGCTGGAACGCATCAACGCGCTCAAGGAGATCATCGAGCGCCACCACGGCGGCGTGCCCGGCTATATCCAGTTCGTGCTGCCGGACCGGGGCCGGGCTGTCATGCCGCTTCCGCCCGGCTTGAACGTCATGGCCGGCGATGATTTAAGGGTGGAAGTGGAACGCTTGTTCGGCTATAATGCCGCCACTTTTGAGTGAGAGTAAAAAGACAACATCTGCCACGGAGACACAGAGACACGGAGAACATCTTATTTTGAAGGGATAAACGGGACGAATGGAAGATAGCCCGTTTGTGCGTTATCGATTTTATTCTGTCTATTCTTTTCATCTCTGTTAAAAATGTTCTTTCGACTTTCTCTGTGTCTCTGCGGCAAGAATAATTGAGGTGTCATTATGGCGACCCCGTTTCATCTGGAATTTGAAAAACCGATCGTCGAGTTGGAAAAGAAGATCGAGGAGTTGAACTCCCTGGCAAACGGCGGGCTGGATATCAGCACCGATGTGTCCGCCCTGGAGGCCCGGGTCGAGGAGATGCGCGCCGACATCTTCTCCAACCTTTCCCGCTGGCAGACCGCCCAGGTGGCGCGTCACATCAACCGCCCCTTCACTCTCGATTACGTCAAGCACATGTTTACCGAATTCGTCGAACTGCACGGCGACCGCAACTTTGGCGACGACCACGCCATCGTGGGCGGCCTGGCCCGCTTCAACGGTCAGCCGGTCATGGTGATCGGCCACCAGAAGGGGCGCGACACCAAGGAAAAGGTCTATCGCAACTTCGGCATGCCCAACCCGGAGGGATACCGCAAGGCCCTGCGCCTGATGAAGATGGCGGAGCAGTTCAAGCTGCCGGTGATCACCTTTGTGGACACCCCCGGTGCCTACCCCGGCATCGGCGCCGAGGAGCGGGGCCAGGCTGAGGCCATTGCCCGGAACCTGCGCGAAATGGCCAGTCTGCGTACCCCGATCATCGTCTGCATCACCGGCGAAGGGGGCTCGGGCGGGGCCCTGGCCATTGCCGTGGGGGACCGTATCCTGATGCTGGAGCATTCGGTCTATGCCGTCATCTCCCCGGAAGGGTGCGCCGCCATACTCTGGTCCGACGGCACCAAGGGGGAGCAGGCGGCCGAGGCGCTCAAACCGACCGCCCAGGACATCATCAAGCTTGGCGTGATCGACGAGATCGTCAAGGAGCCGGTGGGCGGAGCGCACCGCGACCATGACGCCACGGCGGCAAACATGAAAGAGGCCATTGCCCGCCACTTGGCCGAGTTGAACAAACTGTCCGGCGAGGAGTTGGTGGAGTCGCGCTACAACAAATTCCGGGCCATGTCGCGGTTTGTGGAATAAAATCCTCGCTGTTGTTTGTTGCGTTGCACACGGGGCGGCTTACACCGCCACTGTTTATTTAGAAGGACATCCATGCAAGAACGCCTGCAAAAAATAATTTCCGCGGCCGGCATCACCTCCCGACGGGCCGCCGAAGAACTGATCCTGAACGGCCGGGTGGCGGTCAACGGCTCGGTCGTGACCGAACTGGGGAGCAAGGCCGATCCGGCGAGCGACCGCATCACCGTTGACGGCACACCATTGGTCATTACCGCACAAAAGCTCTATATCCTGCTCAACAAGCCGGTGGGGTACATGACCACCCTGGATGACCCGGAAGGGCGGGCCCTGGTGACCGACCTGCTGCAGGAGATCAAGGAACGGGTCTATCCGGTGGGCAGGTTGGACTACAACACCGAGGGATTGCTGCTCTTGACCAATGACGGCGACTGGGCCAACCGGCTGATGCACCCCCGCCACGAGATCGAAAAGGAATATCATGTGCGGGTGCGGGGCAAGGTCCATAACAGCCAGCTTGCCCAGTTGACGAACGGAGTGGAGCTCGACGGCAGAAAAACGGCGCCGGCCACGGTGCGCCTGATCAAGGACGGCGAGCAGAACGACTGGCTCTCCATCACCATCCATGAGGGACGCAACCGGCAGATCCGGCGCATGTGCGAGGCGGTCAGCCTGTTGGTGGTGCGTCTGCGGCGGGTGCGTTACGGTACGGTGGCGCTGGGGGCGTTGAAGCCGGGGGAATTCCGCCATTTGAGCCAGTCCGAGGTGAACGCGCTACGCGATCCCTCACAAACACCGGCCGCTGCGCCGCGAAAAAGCTCGGGACAGGGGCGGACCCCCCAAAAGCGTTCTCATACGGAGAGGGCAAACATCCCGGAGAAAATAGCCACTACTCAGACACAAGCCGGAACCAAAATGAAAACCGGTCTCTCACAAAGGCACAAAGTCACGAAGAAAGTCTAAAAAAGACTTAATGATTATCCCAAAGACTTCAAGCTTTACATACTGGTTTTCTTCGTGTCTTTGTGCCTCCGTGTGAGTACTGTTTTTCTGATAACTTTGCTCAGATTTTGTAAAGACTCACGCCATAAGAGGCTAAACCGGATTATCCGTTTTACCAACCAATACCGACGTGGCTGTGGGAGGATCGATTTCCAGCGCCCGCCGGATCTGCGCCATCTTTTCCGCGGTAATCACCTCTCCCCGCTCCATCAGCAGCAATCGAGAGCCGGTGTGCAGTTCCTCCCCCATGACAATGCCGGTGGTCAGCGCGTTCAGGGGGATAATTTCAGAGTGCTCCTTGTTGAAGGGCGCCCGTTCGATAATGTCCGGCACAACCTCCTCGAAGCAGGGGATCAAATCCTTGTCAAAACGGCGGCCGGCCATCAGCCGTATGTTTCTGATCGTGGTGTGAAGCATGGTGCCGTGCTTGGCATGGTTGGTATACCGATCAACATGGTCAGCAATGGCGATTATCCGGGACCCTAAAGGGATTTCGGCGCCAATCAGGCGGTCGGGTGTCCCCGAGCCCCCCATCTGCTCGTGATGGTGACGGATCAACACCCCGACTTGGTCCAGCCAATCGATGTGGCTCACCATGAATTGTCCCCGCACGGCATGGGAAAAATAGATCCGCTTCTGATACTCGGGGAGCATGTCCGGCTCCGCCGCGGCCACTTCCTGCGGCAGCCCGACCTTGCCGATATCGTGCAACAGCGCGGCGATCCTGATGGTCTCGGTCTCCTCCGGGGTGCACCCCTTCCGCTTTGCCACCTCCACGGCCATGGCCGCGACACGGCTGGCATGACCCGGCAAATCCACATCCATGATATCCAGGAGACGGACCAGGAGATCCAGCCAGTCTTCCCGATTGCGCCGGTTGACCACGTCATTGGAAGCCAGTGCCTGAACCTTTTCCGTAACAAGAGATGACAGCCCCTTAACCCGCCCTTTCAGGTTGCTGTTCCATTCAAGAAGCTCCTGTCGCGCCTGCCGGAGGGCAATATGCGTCTTGACCCGGGCCAGAGCCACGGACGGGCTGATCGGTTTGGTAAGGTAATCCACACAGCCCACCTGGAAGCCTTGTTCCTCGTTGACAAGCTCTGTCAGGGCCGTAACGAAGATGACCGGGATATCCCGTGTGGCCTCCAGCCGCTTGAGGCGTGTGCAGACCTCGTAGCCGTCCATGCCCGGCATCATGATGTCCAGCAGTATCAGGTCGGGAACGGCCGATTCCGCGATGCTCAGGGCCTTTTCCCCATTGGTCGCCACCTTGACGATGAACTCATCGGAAAGGATCCCCTTCAGGACATCTATGTTTTCCGGGGTATCGTCAACAACCAGAACCGTGCCCATCTTTTTCTGTTCATCTTCCATTCGCCCCTCCAGTGGTCACTCCCTTGAAAGCGATCTGTTCCGGTTCGGCAGTGGCATCACCATACCTGTCGGCTATGGCCTTGAATTCGTCGGCCAATTCCAGAAAGGCATCCACCATATCAGGGTCAAAGTGGCTTCCCTTGCCTTCACGGATGATTTCGACCGCCTCTTCGTGGGGTATGGCCGGTTTGTAGACACGACGGTTGATCAGGGCATCGTAGACGTCGGCCAGCGCCATGATCCGGGCGGACAGGGGAATTTTATCGCCTGACAGGCCTTCCGGATAACCGCTGCCATCCCATTTTTCCTGGTGGGAATAGGCAATTTCCCTGGCAAAGGCCAAAAAAGGCAGTTCCAGGTCCAGGGATTGCTCGGCAGCCACAATGGCATCCCGCCCCAAGGTGGTATGCCGCTTCATGATCTCGAATTCTTCGGGCTCCAAACGCCCCGGCTTGAGCAGTATCCGGTCCGGGATCCCCACTTTGCCGATATCGTGCAGCGGCGCTGACTTGACGAGCAGATCAATGGTCTTGTCGTTGTCCAGCGCCTTCTGAAAGCGGGGATGGTGGCGGAGTTTTTCCGCAAGCAGCTTGAGGTACAACTGGGTGCGGCGGATGTGACTGCCGGTTTCGTTGTCGCGGGTCTCGGCCAGGGAGGCCATGGCGTGGATGGTGACATCCTGGATGGCGGCCACTTCCCGGGTCCGCTTTCGAACCTCCGCCTCCAGAAACGCGTTGCGATCCTTGAGAAAGTCCCGTGCCGTCTTCAACTCCAGGTGGTTTCTGACCCGGGCCATTACGATGGGCGGGCTGATCGGTTTGGTGATATAGTCCACCGCGCCCAGGTCAAACCCGTGGGTCTCGTCCTCCACCTCGGTCCTGGCGGTCAGGAAGATCACCGGGATGTCCCTGGTCCCGGCATTTGCCTTGAGACGGCGGCAGACCTCGTAACCGTCCATCTCCGGCATCATGACATCCAGCAGGATCAGGTCGGGAGGGGGATCGGAGCCGGCGATCCGCAGCGCCTTTTCGCCGTTATTCGCGATCTTGACCTTATAGAAGTCCTTCAGAAGGTTGCTCATGAGCGAGATGTTATCGGGGGTATCGTCCACCACCAGGACGGTCGCCTGTTGGGCGAACAGGTTATTGATCAGGCTGTCAAATCCCTCCAAGCCGTCATTGTCGGATGAGTTCATGTCTGACATGGCGTCCCCTCCCTGATAGATCAGCCACAATTCGTGTGACCCGGAATCCACCTTCACGGGTGGTGTATCACGGTGCCTCCGGCAGTGTCTTCATGATGGCCACCGCCTTTTCAAAATCATACTGCCTGATGGCCTGTTCCAGGGACTTGAAACGCTGTTCCCCGGCCACCGCCCGGATCAGTCCGCCCTGCCGTTCAAACAGCTCAACCGCACCGCTGTCGTCGTCTTCCAGCATGTGCGTCAATCGCCTGCACGCCTCGGCGGCCGCTGCCGCGTCCACCTCAGTGGCGGTTGACGCGGTCTCCTCGTGGGGGAGGGCGTTGCCGAGCAGGTCGATCAGGGTTGCAAGCGCCTCCGAAAAAGGGGCAATCCTGCCTTCAACCTCGTCTGGAGTGGCGCTATTCCGGATCATCGTTTCAAGTTCTTCCGCCATTGCCTGCAAACCGGACGCCCCGATAGTGCCGCACACCCCCTTTGCCGAATGGGCCGTGCGCTCGGCGGTTGCCCTGTCGCCCGACAACAGGCTCTGCCGGATACGGGTCGGCGCCTCTCTCTGGTTGGCGATAAACGTGCCCAGCAGGTTCATATAGAGCGGCTTCCTGCCCATCACGCGCCGCAATCCCAAGGTAACGTCGAGACCCGGGATCTCCGGGAGACGCCACTCCTGCCTTGCCGGTGCCGGGATCCCGGGCGGTGGCGCCTCCGTGCCCTCTTTCCCCGGCCCCATGTGCGGAGCGGGCTTGATCCACTCTAGCAGCTTTTTGAACAGCTCCCCGGGATCGATCGGCTTCCCGATATGGTCCTGCATTCCCGCGTTCATACACTTTTCGATATCCACGCCCATGACATTCGCCGTCATGGCGATGACCGGCAGATCCCTGAAACGGTCGTCCCCGCGGATCGCAATGGTGGCGGCAATGCCGTCCATCACCGGCATCTGCATGTCCATAAGCACGATATCATAGGCGCGTTGGTCCAGCATCTCGATTACCTTTTCGCCGTTTTCAGCCGCATCGACAACAAAACCGGCGCCGGTAAGGAGTTCGCAGGCGATCTGTCGGTTGAACTCGTTGTCTTCGGCAAGCAATACGACAGCCCCCCTGATGGAGGAGAGGCCCCTGTCCGGCGGGGCCATGGGCGAATCGTGCGCTGTCCGCTCTCTGGCGATTCCCTTGCCGAGCCGTGCCGTAAACCAGAAGGTGCTCCCCGTGCCGTACCCGCTCTCGACCCCGACCTCTCCCCCCATCAGGCCGGCGAGCTGTTTGGAGATGGACAGCCCCAGCCCCGTGCCCCCATATTTCCTGGACGTTGAGGTGTCCGCCTGCTGGAATGACTGGAACAGCTTGCCGATCTGCTCCCCGGTCAACCCGATCCCGGTATCGCGGACCGCAAAGCGGACAAGCACATCCGCCTCCGTTTCTTCCACGACCCGGGCGGAGACGGCGATTTCGCCGCTCTCGGTGAATTTGACGGCATTATTGCCGTAATTGATAAGGATCTGCCCCAGCCGCAGCGCATCGCCCACAAGGTGGCGGGGAACATGCTCGTCGATCTCAAACGTCAATGCCAGCCCTTTTGCGGAGGTTTTGTCGAAGATGAGGTTCGACACGGTCTCCATGAGTTCTTCCAGCTCAAAGTCCGCATGCTCCACCGAGAGCTTGCCGGCCTCTATTTTGGAAAAGTCGAGGATGTCGTTGATAATGCCGAGCAGGTGCTTGCCGGACAGCTCGATCTTTCTGACGTAATCGCGCTGCTTCCGGTCAAGGTCTGTGTTCAGGGTAAGGGCGGAAAAACCGATAATGGCGTTCATGGGGGTACGGATCTCATGGCTCATGTTGGCCAGGAAATCGGCCTTGGTCTGGGCGGCCGATTCAGCCAGCTTCCGTGCCTCGTCCAGGTCTTCGAGGATGTTCAGCGTGCCCCTGCGCGCCATGGCCAGCTCCTCGACCTGTTTCTGCAGGGCCTTGTTGGCCTCGTCGCGCTTCAAGGAGAAGTCCCGTAATTCATCCTGTTGCGCCTGAAGCATCTCGGCCTGTTTCCGGGTCGCTTCAAGAAGAGACTGGGTATGCAGGTTGCGCCCGAGGATTGCACTATTCATGGCAAGGGTTGGCGCCATCTCCTCCAGAAGCGGCCTGACACGGGCATTGAACGCCCTGGCGGACGCCAGTTCCAGAACAGCGATGGTTCGATCCCCCTGGACCAGCGGTTGGATCAGCAGTTCCCTGGCTGGGATCTCTCCCCTGCCCCAGGTGATACGGATGCCGATCTCCGCTGTGCCGGTTATCGTGATCGGCCTTTTTTCAAAGGCGCACTGGCCCACAAGACCCTGGCCGATCGCAAAGGCACGCTGCGCCTCATCGCCGTCAGCGTATCCATAGCCCCCCACCTGCACCAGGAGGCTGCTGTCCCTGTCCAGCACGTACAACACCCCATACTCCACATCCAGCAGGGGAATGGCTTGCGACATGAACACCCGCGCCAGTTCCTTGAAGGTCGTCGCCCTCTGAAGAGCCGAGGATAGGTCGGAAATACGGGCTGTAATGGCGGAACGGGACTCAAGCTCCCCGGCGTATGCCTTGAGCTCCTTTTGCGCCGCCTCCCGCTCCCTGGTGACCCAGGCCAGGCGCCGGTTCCAGGACAGGAGAAACAGAATGCCGGCAAAGGCGCCGACACCGCTTGCCGCGCCGATTTTCCAGCGGGCGCCGGCGGAGAGCAACTGTGAATGGTCTTCCATGAGCAGCAAGGTCCAGTCACCAAGCGGATCGTTCCACTCCAGAGCCGCTTTCTCGACCGCATGGCGCCGCCCCATGAAGGTGGTGGTCGTACCGTCGATGGCAAAAGGAAGCGGCTCACCGGCGCTCTTGTCAAAAAACGATCCGAACTGTTTTTCGCGCTTGATGGCGGCAAGATCTTCCGAAGTCAGGCCCGGTCGTACCTTGAACAGCAATTCGGGACGGTTGGCGGAGAACACCACCCCCTGGGGAGACAGCAACAGGGCCGGGCCATTCCAGGCAGCGAGCAACGTATCAATGGGTGCCGGGCTGATCCTGACCGCTATGACGCCGATCGGTGGCGACTCTTTCGTTCTGTTGCCGTGGATGGGGGCCGTGATGTACAGCCCCCGGTCGCCGGTACTGAGGCTGACCGCGGCGTACACATTCGGCTTGCCCTGCATTGCCTGCCTGAAATAGGGGCGAAAGCCGACATTAAGCCCTACAGCGGACGTGACCCCTTTCGGGTTATCGGCAACCACAAGGCCGTTCCCGGCAATGATAAAGGTATTGTCCGAATTCACCCCCAGGGCCGTGGCCGAGAGCATGTCGCGCAGTTCCGGCGTATCCCGCCGCACCGCGTGGCGCGCCGTCGATTTTATCGAATCGGCAACAATGCCGAGCAGGGAGATGCCGCCCATCACGTTGCCTTTTGCGGTTTGTGACATCAACTCCAGGGAGCGGCGTTGTATCTCCCGGTGCAGCAGACCCCGCCGCTCCTGCCGCAGGCGCAGTTCCGCCAACTGGATCGATCCCCAGGATACCGCCAGCGCAACCAGGACCGCCAGGAGAGCGGCGGCAACCCGGTTGTCGGCAACAGAGCCGGTGAGCGGCCTGATGATGGATCTGACGGCGTCAGGCATTATCGGCCGCCCCCCCGGGAAACAGGGCATTGGTAGGTATCTTCACAGCTCATCTTCGACCACCCGGTACTTTTTCTCCCTCCCCATCTCCTCAAGGAGCGCGTTGGTCTCCATCTTGAGTTGGATCATTCTCTCTTCCCGGCCCATGGTGAGGCGGTTGAATCGCTCCAGTTCCTCCATGCGCCGGCTTAACTCCTCTTCGTTGTGTATCCGTTCCGTTATGTCGCGAAATACTATCACGGCGCCATCCATCCCCCCCTTGTCGCCGGAAATGGGGGTGACCAAGTATTCGCTCAGAAAGCGGGAACCGTCCTTGCGCCAGAGTGTCTCGCCGCTGGCATGGCCTTTCTCGCCACGGATGCAGGCGAGGTACATGGGGCACTCCTCCCTCGGATACGGGGTTCCGTCGGGGTATGAATGGTGCAGTATGCCGTGCAGCTCCTTGCCCACCACCTCGTCGGCGGTATAGCCAACGAGCATTTCCGCGGCACGGTTGAAAAAGGTTACCCGCTCTTCGGTATCGACACCGAAGATGCCTTCTCCGACGGAATTCAATATGAGGCGGGTGCGGGCATCGGACTTCAGCCGTTCTTCGTTCTCCAGGGCGAGGCGGCCGGCTGTTTCCTCAAGATCGGCCGTTCGCTCTTGTACGCGCTCTTCCATGGCTTCGTACGCAACGGTAATCTCATTCCGCAGATGCACTTGCTCGGCCAGGTCAACCCGGGTCCGGTGCGAAAACATGATACCCACCCACACAAGGAGCAACAAGGCGCCGATCCGCATACCCAGCGAAACAGCCTTGAATCTGCCGAAACGTCGCGCCGTCGCGCTGAGCTCTCCGGTCAGGGTTCCCACCGCAACCACGCTGTCGATCTCATATGACTTCTTTGCCAGCACGTACTCATCGCCGAACAGGAGACCCCGGGCCTCGTGCCACTTATCCGCGCCTATCAGCTCGACAACCTTTTTTTCAATGGCATGAAGCCTGGCGCGCCCCTCACTCAAGGCAGATATCTCCTGGGAGAGATTCTGTTCCCTGGTGAGGTCGATCACCCGTTTTATGGTCACCTCCAGGTCGGTGTTCACACTGTCGTACCTGGTGGCGCGTAACGTATTGTGCTCAAGAATCGCGGTCAGAAGCAGGTTGGTCAGCTCACGGTCAAGCCGGACCATCCGTTCCAATCCCGTAGAGATCTCAAGGTGGCGGGCATGCATGGCCTCATTCCTGATATCCATGAAGGTGCCGAGGCCGGCGGCCACCACCAGGATCCCCACTGCCACGTATAATGCCTTGACACTATTCAAGAATCGCATCCGGCCGCCTCCTTTGCCGCACGGATGGCATCCTCAGCCTCCCTGGCCGTCGTGATGTCCATGGTCACACCATAGATATCGGTTGTCTTTCCCGATGCGTCGCGAATCACGGTTCCGAGGTCGCGGCACCAGAGAACCCGACCATCTGCCGGTCGCTTGTACGCAAAAACCGTATCGTATTTCGGCGCTGCGCCTTTGACCGCGAGGATGCGCTGGAGAATGGAAAGACGTTGCAACGGCTTAGACAGTCGGTCGAATTTCATACGAGTGTCCTATAAAAACGACGTGATAACGGCACAGGTTTGCGACTTGTGTGGAGTAGGCGAAGGGGTCGGGAACAGCAGTCAGGGTTAATATCACCATTACCACGGGTGCGAAAGTGAAGTAACTGCTTCTTCTGTTCTCGTACGTTTCACGCAGCAGGGAAATCGGAAGGATGGAACCGGTACATATATTGAGCGATTTACGGATTCATGGTTGCGTTGAACCTTGGGGCTTGGATACGGCCATCTGGCGGCGCGTCAGGGTGAATGTCAGGATCTTCTCCTCACCTTCGCGTTTGACCTTCACTACAACCGGCGTCCCGGCAACTCCCCGCAACCGTTTCTGCACCATGGTTCGAAAATCGCTGCCGAGTGTCGCCTTGCCGTCGATATGGGTAATGATATCCCCAATCCGGAGACCCGCCAGGTGGGCCGGGCCGCCGCTGACAAGCTGCCCGACCCGGATCTGGCCGTCGGGCAGCGCAACGCCGTCGATGCCGCAGCCGCCAAAATTCCTCTCACTGTTGGCCGCCAGGGCCAGCGGTGCCGACAGAGCCCATATTATCATCGCCAGTGCCACTGTTTTCATGGTTTCTCTTATACCATGACACCCCGGGTCGGTCAAACCACATGCCCCTTGCAACCGCCAACCCAAGCACGTATCATTACCCCGTTGAGATTGCCGAACAAAGGAGATGCCTTCCATGAGAACACAAATCAGAGAATTGCTGGCAAGCGGCGCGCCGGGACGGGAATGTAACATCGCCGGGTGGGTCCGCTCGGTGCGGACCTCCAAGGAAGTAGTCTTCATCACCCTCAATGACGGCTCAAACCTGGCCGGTATCCAGATCGTGGCCAACAGCACCCTGACAAACTTTGCCGCTGTCGGCAGGCTCGGCACCGGGGCTGCGCTGAAGGTTGCGGGAATACTCGTGGAGTCGCCAGCTAGCGGGCAGCAATGGGAGATATCCGCCAAATCAATCTCAATCATCGGAGAAAGCGATGAATCATACCCTCTACAGAAAAAACGCCACTCCTTCGAATACCTGCGCTCCATAGCCCACCTCCGTCCCCGCAGCAATACCTTTGGCGCGGTCTTCAGGCTCCGTTCCCGGCTGGCCCAGGCCATCCACCGGTTTTTCGGCGAGCGCGATTTTCTCTACGTCCATACGCCGATCATCACCACCAGCGACTGCGAGGGAGCCGGCGAGCTGTTCCGCGTCACCACCCTTGATGCCGCCTCCCCGCCGCTCACGGATGGCAACCCCGATTTCGGCCAAGACTTTTTCGGCCAGCGCACCGGCCTGACGGTCAGTGGCCAGTTGGAGGGGGAGCTGTTCGCCCAGGCCTTTTCCGATATCTACACCTTCGGCCCCACCTTCCGGGCCGAGAACTCCAACACGGCCCGCCATGCCTCCGAGTTCTGGATGATCGAACCGGAGATGGCCTTTGCGGACCTGGCCGCCACTGCCTACCTGGCCGAGGGATTCGTCAAGTACCTGTGCCGGTTTGTCTTAGAGCAGTGCGGTGAGGATATGGCCTTTTTCGACAAGCATATCGAGAACGGCCTGTTGGAGCGCATTCGCAGGATAGCTGAAGCCGACTTCGGACGCATGGACTACATCGAAGCCATTGATCGGTTGCAACGATCCGGCGTGACGTTCTCCTTTCCGGTGGAATGGGGTCTGGACCTGCAAACCGATCACGAACGCTATCTGAGCGAACAGGTGGTGGGCGGGCCGGTCTTCATCCTCAACTACCCCAAGGCGATCAAGGCGTTCTATATGCGGCAGAATAACGACGGCCGCAGTGTGGCCGCCATGGACCTGCTGGTGCCCAAGGTGGGGGAGATCATCGGCGGCAGCCAGCGCGAGGAGCGGCTGGACCTGCTGGAAGCGCGCATGGACGAATTGGGCATAGCGAAAGAGCCGCTCTGGTGGTATCTGGACAGCCGACGATGGGGAAGCTGCCCC
>JAATGX010000226.1 GCA_015688915.1 Desulfuromonadales bacterium | reverse complement strand
GCTGCTGTATCACGTGGTCACCTGCTTCCTCGGCTACGCAGCCTTTGCCGTGGCCTGCGGCATCTCCATCATGTACCTGATCAAGACAAAATTCGAGGAGGGCGCTTCCGAGGCTTCGGCTGGGGGCCTGATGGCCATGTTTCCTCCTATCCGGGTGCTGGACGACCTGAACTACCGGGCCATCATGATCGGCTTCCCCTTGCTCACCCTGGGCATCATCACCGGCGCGGCCTGGGCTAACTACGCCTGGGGCACCTACTGGAGCTGGGACCCCAAGGAGACTTGGTCCCTGATCGTCTGGTTCGTGTATGCCGCGTTCCTGCATGCCCGCTTCACCAGGGGATGGGTTGGCAAGCGGGCCGCCTGGCTCTCCATCATCGGCTTCGCCGCCACCATCTTCTGCTACCTGGGGGTCAACCTGTTCCTGTCAGGGTTGCACAGTTACGGAGGCAGATAATCCCGATGGTACCGCGCGCTGCGGAAATACCCCTTGACAACGGAAGGGGGGGTGTTTACCATATGAGCCTCAGTAAAGGGGAGTAGCTATCGGCCGGAGACATGGCCGATCCCGTGTTCGTCAACACAGTCGCAAGACTCGGACCGGGAACGATAAGCATCGCAAGCAAGACCTTTATCCAAAGCGTGATACGCCGTGGGTAAAGGTCTTTTTCATTACCCCGGCGATAAAACCCAGTCGTCGGAGGTATGTATGAACCGTATCAAAACAACCCTGCTTCTCTCTCTCCTCACCGTCCTCATGGTTTTCATGGGGAGCGCCATTGGCGGCAAGGGCGGCATGTACGTCGCATTTCTCATGGCGGCCGCCATGAACGTCTTTTCCTACTGGTTTTCCGACAAAATCGTCCTGAAGATGTACGGCGCCCGGGAGGTCACGGCCGGCGATGCCCCGGAATTCTACAGGCTGGTGGCCAGGCTGGCCCAACAAGCCGGACTCCCCATGCCGAGGGTCTACATCATCCCCGACGAATCCCCCAACGCCTTTGCAACGGGCCGCAACCCGGACCATGCCGCGGTGGCCGCAACCTCGGGAATCCTGCGCATCCTCAGCGCCGAGGAGCTGGAAGGGGTCATGGCCCACGAACTTGCCCATGTGAAAAATCGGGATATCCTGATAGGCACGGTCGCCGCAACCTTTGCCGGCGCCATCTCCATGCTCGGCAACATGCTTCAGTGGGGGGCCATGTTCGGCGCCGGACGGCACGACGACGAGGAGGGGGGAGGCGCGGGCGGCCTGGTCGGCTCGCTGGCCATGGCGATCATCGCACCCCTGGCCGCCATGCTGATCCAGATGGCGGTCTCCCGCTCCCGCGAATACCTGGCGGATGAATCCGGAGCGAGAATCTGCGGCCGGCCGCTGGCCCTGGCCAACGCCCTGCGAAAGCTGCACACCGCTTCCCAGGCCATGCCGATGCTGGCTGCCCGGCCCGCCACGGCCCATATGTTCATCGTCAACCCGCTGACCGGCGGCGGATTGCTGTCGCTCTTCTCGACCCACCCGCCCATGGAGGAACGTATCGCACGGCTCGAATCGCTGGCGACCCGAACCTGTTGACAGGCCAACAATAACCACGGGACGTCATTATCCCGGCAGACAAGAGAGGAGAAAACCATGTCATACTCCAAGAAGCTTTTTATCAGGGAATCGAAAACAGCCAGAAAGAAACGAAAAGAAACCGAGCAATTGCAAAATGTCATTTCACTGCGCATCAATGACGAAGAGAAGAAGGCACTGGAAAAGCTGACAAAGTCCACATCCAAAAGCATCTCCGAGATCATGAGAGAGGCGATTGACCAGTGGCGAACCAGACGACGCAAGCTATGCATGGATTAACGGACTGAACCAGGCATGAGAAAAGGAGGCGGCACCCCATGGAATGGATGACGGACCCCCAGGTCTGGATGGCGCTGGTGACACTGAGCGCCCTGGAAATCGTACTCGGAATTGACAATATCATCTTTATCTCCATTCAGGCCGGCAAGCTCCCCGCGCATCAGCAGGAGAAAGCCCGATTCGTGGGGCTCGGGCTGGCAATGTTCATCCGCATAGCGCTCCTGTTCTCGCTTGCCTGGCTCATGGGACTCACCGCGCCGCTCTTTTCGGTGATGGGCAACGAGATCTCCGGCCGCGACCTGATCCTGATCTCGGGCGGCCTGTTTCTGCTCTGGAAGAGCACCATGGAAATACACGGGAAGCTCGAAGGCGAGCAGGAGGTTTCATCCGCCCGTGTAGGGACAACCTTCGGCGCCGCTATCGTGCAGATCCTCCTGCTGGACATCGTATTTTCCCTCGATTCGATCATTACCGCCCTGGGAATGGCCAGCCAGCTCGCCATAATGATCGCGGCGGTCGTCATCGCGGTCGGGTTCATGATGCTGTTCTCGGGAAAAATCAGTGCCTTCGTGGAAAAGCATCCGACAATCAAGATGCTGGCGCTCAGTTTTCTGCTCCTGATCGGGGTGGCGCTTATCGGCGATGGTTTCGACATGCACATACCCAAGGGATACATCTATTTCGCCATGGCCTTCTCGGTGATGGTCGAGATGCTCAACCTGCGGCTCAGGCGGGGCACTCCGGTCAAACTCCATCAACCGCACCTGGTGAATTCCACCGAAAAATGAATCAAGCCGATCGCCTGATTTACCGGTATCTGAAAAAGAGGCGGGCCGACAGCTCCTCCAATCCTTATGGACGTGGATGAGGTCAAGCGGCAAAGGGGTACGACCATGCTGAAAAACAGGTTCATTCTCGTTCTGATACTGGTGTCGGTGATTGTGCCGGCCCTTTCGTACCTGCTGTATTTCTATACCGACTGGCTCTTTTTCGTGGAGACCGGGTTCACATCGGTGTTCACGACGACACTGTATGCCAAGACAGGGGGCGGACTGCTCTTCGGCGGGCTGTTGTTCCTGGTCGTGCAGGCAAATCTCCATCATGCGAACAGGGCGCGGTTTCCCCTGTCCGGCACATTCATCCTGGGGGGAGGCAACCTCCGGATAGACAGGGACGAAGCCGCCCGGCTCGCCAAACCCGCAGGCCTGCTCATCAGCGTCGTGCTGGCGCTCTTTGCGGGCAACTGGGGCGCCATGCAGTGGGAGGACCTGCTTCTCTTCATAAACAGGGCGGCCGTGGGCACGAAGGATCCGGTCTTCGGCCGGGACATCGGTTTCTACCTGTTCAGCCTGCCGTTTCTGGAGATGCTCAAGGGCCTTGCCGGGTTCATGGTGCCGGCCGCGGCGGTCATGGCCGGAGCGGTGTACTATGTGCGGGGCGGCATCATCCTGACGGAGCGGGGCATTGTGCTCGATGAAAAGGTCAGGAAACATCTGGCGCTCCTGGTCGGGGCACTGTCGCTGGTGATCGCCGCCGGCTTTTACCTGGACGGCTTCCGGCTGCTCTTTTCCGGGAAAAACGCCTTTCATGGCGCCGGATACGCCGATGTGCACGCCCGGCTGACGACGTACCGGATCCTCACCTTCATGACCCCGGTCGCGGGGGCCATCCTGGGGGCCGGGATCTGGAAGGGGGCCTGGCGACAGGCGCTGATGCCGGTTGCGCTGGTGGTCGCCGTGTACGGTATCGGCATCAAGGTCTATCCGACGCTGCTCCAGAAATTCAAGGTCGCGCCCAACGAACTGGCCCTGGAGACCCCCTACATAGAGAACAACATCACCTTCACCCGCCTGGGGTATGACCTGGACAAGATCGAGACCGTGCCCTTCGACGTCGATACGCGGCTTTCCGCCGCCGATATCGCCAACAATGACGCCACCATCAAGAACATCCGGCTCTGGGACCACGCCCCGCTGCTCAAGACCTACAGCCAGCTCCAGCAGATCAGGACCTATTACCGGTTTTTCGATGTGGATAACGACCGCTACGTAGTGAACGGACGGTACAGCCAGGTCATGCTGTCGCCCCGCGAACTCTCCTATGCCGACCTCCCCAGCAAGAACTGGATCAACGAGCGGCTCATCTTCACCCACGGCAACGGCATTACCTTCGGCCCGGTCAGCCGCATCAGCAAGGAAGGGCTCCCCGAGTTCTTCGTCAAGGATATCCCCGCCGTCAGCCTGGCCGACATCAAGGTCACCAGGCCGGAGATCTATTTCGGGGAACTGTCCAACGACTACGTCATCGTCAAGACCAGGGTGCCGGAATTCAGCTATCCGACCGCCACCGGCAATATCAACACGACCTACGCCGGCACAGGGGGAGTCCCGGTTGACTCGCTGCTCAAAAAGGCGCTGTTCGCGGCCAGGTTCAAGACGGAGAAGATCCTGTTTTCGTCGGACATCACCGCGGAGAGCCGCATCCTCTACAACCGCAACGTCAGCGAGCGGGTCAGGGCCGTGGCGCCGTTCCTCCGCTTCGACAGTGATCCCTACATGGTCGTGGACGACACGGGAAGGCTCAAATGGATCATCGATGCCTACACCTTCTCCAGCCGTCTCCCCTATTCAAAGCCGCTCAAGGGGGGTATCACCTACATGCGGAATTCGGTCAAGGCGGTCGTGGATGCCTATGACGGTTCCCTCGACTTCTACATCAGCGACCCGCAGGATGTCCTGGTAAGGGTCTACGCCCGGATGTTTCCGGGCCTGTTCAAGCCGATTGCGGCCATGCCGGACGATCTCCGCAGACATGTCCGCTACCCGCACCAGTTTCTCCAGCTTCAGGCCGCCATGTTCGCCGCCTACCACATGACCGATCCCAAGGTCTTCTACAACAAGGAGAACCTCTGGCAGGTCCCGGCCCTGGGCGAACAACCGATGGAACCCTACTACACGATCATGAAGCTGCCGGGTGAGAAGACGGAGGAATACATCCTGCTCCTGCCGTTCACCCCCTCCAAGCGGGACAACCTGGCGGCCTGGCTCACGGCGCGCTGCGACGGGCCGAACTACGGCAAGATCCGGGCCTACACCTTCCCGCGCGACCGCCTGATCTACGGCCCGAAACAGATCGACGCCCGCATCAACCAGGACTCCTTCATATCCCAGCAGTTGACGCTCTGGAGCCAGCGCGGCTCCGAGGTCATCCGGGGGAGCCTGCTGGTGATACCGATCGAAAAGTCGCTGCTCTACGTCCAGCCGCTGTTTCTGGCGGCCGACAAGGCCGGTCTGCCCGAGTTGAAGCGGGTGATCGTCGCCTTCGGGGACGAGGTCGTCATGGAGGAGAACCTGGAACTCGCCCTGCAACGGCTCTTCGGCGGCAAGGCCGCGCCACCCCGGGCAGCCGCGGCAGCCGCGACAGCCGCGACGGATGATGTGAAGGCCTCCGCGTCATCCCTGGCCAGGGAAGCCATGGGCATCTACGAGCGGGCGACCAATCTGCAACGCCAGGGGGACTGGGCGGGTTATGGCGCGGAGTTGCGGAAGCTGGGGCAGATTCTGAAGCAGATGGCGCGCTAGCATGTCAAACCAGGCACTCATGTGGCTCGCCTTCAACACCCTGGTGGTGATCATGCTGGTCATCGACCTGGGGCTGCACCGGAAGAGCCACGAGGTCGCCTTCCGGGAGGCGCTTGTCTGGACCGGGGTCTGGATCACGCTGGCCCTGCTCTTCAACGCCGGGATCTGGCACTACCTGGGAAAAGACAAGGCGCTGGAGTTCTTCACCGGCTACGTCATCGAAAAGTCCCTCTCCGTTGATAACCTGTTCGTCTTCATCATGATCTTTTCCTACTTCCGGATCAGCCGGCTCCATCAGCCCAAGATTCTCAAGTGGGGGATCCTCGGCGCGCTGGTGATGCGGGCGATCTTCATCTTCGCCGGGATCGGACTGCTGGAGACATTCCACTGGATGATCTACGTGTTCGGCGGGATTCTGATCATTACCGGCCTCAAGATGGCCTTTGGCGGCGAGGGCAGGGTCGAGCCGGAAAAAAATCCGCTGGTGCGCCTGGTCAGGAGATACGTGCCGGTCACCAAGCGGGTAGCCGGCGACCGGTTTTTCATCTCCCGGTGGGGGATACGCGCCGCCACCCCCCTGTTCCTGACCCTGGTGATGGTGGAGTCCAGCGACGTGATCTTCGCCCTGGACTCCATACCGGCCGTCCTCGCCGTCACCAGGGACCCCTTTATCGTCTACACCTCGAACGTCTTCGCCATCATGGGGCTCAGGGCGCTCTATTTTCTCCTGTCCAACGTGATGGGCATGTTCGCCTATCTGAAACTGGGCATATCCGTCATACTGGCCTTTGTCGGAGTCAAGATGCTGCTGGCGGACACCAGGTTCGAAATACCGATCCACGTTTCCCTCGGGATCATCTTCGGCGTGCTGGCCATTTCCATCGCCACCTCGATCTGCATCGGAAACAGGAAACAGGGGATGGTGCCGTAAAATGCACCCTATAAACGGCATCACCATCAGATGGGTGTGATTCTGCTTTCTCCGTGCACTCCGTTTCCCCGTGATATTGAACTGCCGTTTCAGGTGTAATGGGACGCCTTGACACCGCCGGCTCCGCGGGTGTATGTGTGTAAGCACGTTTTTGTCCTTGCGGGGCAAACAGGATGTCGGAGTGCCCATGCAGAGATTATTCGAGTTCGTAAATACCAGACTCACCATTTTCTCCCGGCTGATGCTGGGGAATCTCGCTGTTCTGGTCATAGCCACGGGAGTAAGCGCGTACGCCATCCTGCAACTGGGCCACATGAGGGAGATCACCCACCGCATCATCCAGGTCCACAACGCCCTCATCGCCCTGGACAAGGACATGACCAGCGCCCTTTTGTCGGAAACCCGCTACGAAAAGAAGTTTGTCCTCCTGCAGGACCAGTCGCTTTATGAGGGTTTTCTTGCGGCCAAGGCCGATTTCGAGAAATATCTGAATGAGGCGATGGCCCTGGCCGAATCGGCCAAGGTGACGGACGCCCTGCGTCGGGTGAGGGAGTTGAACCAAGCCTACCAGGCGCGCTTCGAGGAGGAAATCGCTTCGGTGCGTCCCCCCGGACGCGCCCCCCGGAAACGCTACAGCCGGGAAAAGGAACGGCTGGTGAACGCGGCCATGGAGGAACTGGCCCAATTGCGGGCCCTGAGCCAGCAGAGCATCATCGACACCGTACAGGAACTGGATGAGGCGGGAACCAGGGCGCGCACGGTGGCCATGGCGATCACCGGGACGGCCTTTCTTTTCGGCATCGCCCTCTCCTTCGGGATCACCAGGAGCATCACCCAGCCGCTTGCTTGCCTGAAGAAGAAAACGAGAGACATCGCCGAGGGGATATTCGAGGCCGACACGCCCCCTTCCTCGCCGCCGGAGATCGGAGCGCTGGCAGGCGCCTTCAACACCATGTGCGCAAAACTGCAGGAAGCGGACCGGGTAAAGTCCGATTTCTACTCCCTCATGTCCCATGAACTGCGGACACCCCTCACGTCGATCAGGGAAGGGACGAACATGTTCCTGGAGGGGCTGGGGGGCGAGGTGACGGCAAAGCAGCGGGAACTGCTGGTCATCATTGCCGAGGAAAGCTCCCGCCTCATCGACCTGGTCAGCCGTCTGCTGGAGCTGTCCAAGCTGGAAGCCGGCATGCTGGCATTCAACATGTCCAGGACCGATCTGATCCCCCTGGTCGCGCAATCGGTGCGGGAAGTGGCGCCCCTGGCCGCGGCCAAGGACATCAGGATCGAACACGCCATGGAAGAAATCCCCTTCGTAACCGTGGAGGCGGAGAGGATTTTGCAGGTGCTGAGAAACCTCATCGGCAATGCCCTCAAGTTCACTCCCCGGGGGGGCACCGTGCGTGTCGCCGTCAGCCGGGCCGGGGGAGAGGTGACGGTTTCGGTGACGGATACGGGACCCGGGATACCGAAGGAAGAATTCGCCGTGGTTTTCGAAAAGTTCCGCCAGGCATCGCCTGTTTCCCCTCCCCGGTTTCAGGGCACCGGCCTGGGATTGGCTATTGTCAGGCATATCATACAGGCGCATGGAGGACGGGTGTGGGTGGAAAGCGAAGTAGGACGAGGCAGTACCTTTACCTTTGCGTTGCCGGCCTGATCATGGTCGTGCTTGGGGCCTGCGCCCCGCTCCGGACGATGCTGGCGGAGCGGGAGGAGCGGACCCATCTGCAACGGGTGCAGGCCCTCACCCGGCAGGGGGATTTCGACGGCGCGCTGCGGGAAAACCAGAAAGTCCTCGCCCTGTCTCCGAAAAGCCCGCCGGGGGACGCGGCCCTGTTCAGCACGGGGCTGATCTACGCCGACTACGCCAATCCGGACAAGGACTACCAAAAGGCGTTGGACTTCTTCGCGCGCCTGGTAAAGGATTTTCCCCAAAGCCCGTTTGCGGAGGATGGCCGGATCTGGGTCGGAATCCTGGACAATGAACTGGTGGGGCAGGAGGGGCGGGCCCATGTGCAGCGGATGCGGCTTCTCACCCGGCAGGGGGATTTCGACGGCGCGCTGCGGGAAAACCAGAAAGTCCTCGCCCTGTCCCCGAAAAGCCCGCCCGGTGATGCGGCCCTGTTCAGCATGGGGCTGATCTACGTGGACTATACCAACCCGGACAAGGACTACCAAAAGGCGCTGGGCTTCTTCACGCAGCTTGTGACCGATTTTCCCCAAAGCACGTTC
>JAATGX010000010.1 GCA_015688915.1 Desulfuromonadales bacterium | reverse complement strand
TATTGTCATAAACCCGCGAGACCATTTCCCGCCCCATTTTCATGTTGTCTTCCGCGATGATCTGCGCTGCTCTGTCGCAATCGCCAGTCTGAAGAACACATGACGGAAAAAAGCCGCCTGAATCTTGCCGCGCTTTGTCAGGAACGTCCCCCAGGCGTCCCCCAAAGACTTCAATGTTCGTGTTTCGGGAGGTAGTGTCCGTATTCCGCCTGCTGGTTGAGCTGGGCCGCCCAGACCAGCAGTGCATCAAGTGCGGGGCAGAGTCTCTTTCCCTGCTCGGTGAGCCCGTAATCCACTTTGGGAGGCACCTGCGGGTGTACCGTCCTCTGGAGGATCCCATCCATTTCCAAAGCTCGTAATTGCTGAATGAGCATTTTCTGGGTGACACCCGGGATAGCTCTTTCCAATTCCGAAAACCGCATGATCCCGTTCGCAAACAGATTCATGATGATCTGTAGTTTCCACCTGCCCTCCAGGACTTTCAGAGCGTCCTGTATTCCACCCGCAGCTGCTGACGGCGTTATGGTCATATGCTTACCTTTAGGTATGTACCTGACTTATCTGTGCGTACTTGACTTATTTATACCATGGTCTCAAACTCAGGACAAGTCAACCACAGAGCCAGGAACCATTTTACGAAGGGAGAGCAATGATGAACGGCGAATTTAGCGGACAAAGGGCGTTGATTACCGGAGGTACGAAAGGCATGGGACGGGCGATTGCATCGCGGCTCGCCGAGGGAGGGGCCGATGTCATTGTCATTGCACGGGAGATACCGTCGGGCTTCCCTCTAAAAGGTCTGGCAGCCGACATATCCTCCGCCGAGGGTACCGACAGGATTATCAGCCATGTTAACGAGGTGTTCGGCGGTCTGGACATACTGGTCAACAATGCCGGTGGATCAAATTCACCCACCGGCGGATACATACATCATACCGATGATGAGTGGCACAAGATGTTCGAGCTTAACCTCTTCGGCGCGGTACGGCTGGACAGGGGATTTCTGCCTGGTATGACAGCGCGGGGAAAAGGCGTCATTATCCACATTTCCTCCATCCAGAGCCACAAGCCCATGTATGAGTCCACAATCGGATATGCCGCGGCAAAGGCTGCGTTGAACAATTACAGCAAGGCCTTGTCGCTGGAGGTGGGAAGGTACGGAGTGCGCGTGAACGTCATTTCCCCCGGATTCATAGAGACCGGGGCGGCAGGCGCATTCATCAGCCAGATCGCCGGGAGTAAAGGCATCAGCCTTGAGGCCGCGCGACAGGAGATCGTGGACTACATAGGCGGTATACCACTCGGGAGGACGGGACATCCCGAAGAGGTGGCGGAACTTGCGGCTTTCCTGGCGTCGGAGAGAGCGGCATGGATAACAGGTGCCGAGTATAGAATAGACGGCGGAACAATTCAGACGGTATAGGAGAGAACCATGTCGGTTTACATGATATTCATCAAAGAGAGAATCAAGGATCAAAACGAAATTGAGGAGTATAAAAAGCTGGCCCAAGCATCGTTGGCGGGGCGGGAATTAAAACCGCTGGCAACGTACGGCACGTTGGAAACCCTGGAAGGACCGGAAGCACAGGGCGTGGTTCTACTGGAATTCGGCACCGCCGCAGAGGCGATGGACTGGTACCACAGTGAAAAATACAAGGAAGCCAGGATTCATCGGTTCGTTGGGGCAGATTACCGGGTAATTTTATTTGAAGGCATATAGAAAGTAATCGGCATGGTGCGAGTAGGTTCGCGCCTGCTCCATCAACCCGGAGGGCTGGGGTGGGTAAGGTCGTTGACCTCAGTAATGGGGCGGCGGCTCTTCCGCCTCTCCCGCCCCCTGGGCCGAGGGGGAGAGCATGGCGAGTTGCTCGCGCAGTTGGAGTAGTTCCCGTTCCAACCGCATGATGCTCTGCTCCTGGCGGCAGACGGTTTCGTTCAATTCCTGCATGGTGTTTTCCTGCTGCATGTAGCGCAGTTCCAGTTCGGTGATCCGCTCTTCCATTACTTCCTCCCGTGACATGTGTACCCCGGTTTTCATCCAATCCTCAGCGCACGCATGGAGATGGAGCCGTAGACCAGCCCTTTGGCAAAGAAGGAGACCGGCTCATCCGGCTGTTGCAGGGCCAGGACGTACAACAGCGGCAGGTAATGCTCGTTGGTGGGGACGGAGAGCCGGGCCGCCTCCCCCAGGGTCGGGTAGGCCACCAACCGGTCGTGCTCGCCGGCCAGCATCAACTCCGTTGCCAGCCTGTCGAACTCCGCGGCCCACGGATAGGGCTGCTGTGCGTCCCATTGCAGCAGGCGCAGGTTGTGGACGATGTTGCCGCTGCCCACGATCAGCACCCCCTCGTGCCGCAACGGCAGAAGTTCGGTCGCCAGATCGTAGTGAAAGCGGGGGTGTTGGGTCCGATCCAGGCTGAGCTGCACCACCGGGATGTCCACCCCAGGATACATGCGCCTGAGCACCGACCAAGCGCCGTGGTCCAACCCCCAGCAATAGCCGTCGTCCAGCCGTATCGCGGTGGAGCTGACCAGTGCCCGCACCCGTTCCGCCAACTCCGGCGAACCGGGAGCCGGGTACTGCACCTTATACAGCTCATCGGGAAAACCGTAGAAATCGTGGATCGTTTTGGGTTGAACCATGGACGTGACAAACGTCCCCTCAGTCTCCCAATGGGCCGAGATGCACAGGATGGCGCGGGGCCGGGGCATGGCCGCCGCGACCTCGCGCCAAGCATCGGAAAAGACATTCTCCTCGATGGCATTCATCGGGCTGCCGTGGCCCACGAACAGGGCAGGCATTGTATTTGGCGTTTGGGTGGTCATGATGGCCTCGGGTTCTTCTGACCGGCCTGCTTTTGGGCCGGTCTTGGCGCTGGTTGAGATATTGCTTTTCATGAGCTTTTACGGGTGGGTAATCTTACTGAATCTTGTATTTTTCAACAGGGTCTGCCTGTTGTTCCTTGTGCTTATCTCGCTCATCCGTAAAAGAATATGGCAATTTTTCCGCCAAACCATATTGTTTTCTGAGTTCTTCTGACAACCTCTTTACATCGTAATGTATTTTCCATGCATCACGTTCTACTTGTGGCATAACACCTTTGTTTGATTCTAATATCTTGATAGTTTTATCTCTAAGTTCTTGGTCTAAACCAAGAGAAACCCCAGCATAAAGATATTTATATGGATATAAATAGCTGGATTTATAACCATTGCTACGATATAGCACACCTCGGGTTATATCCTCCTGGCTGTCATACATCAATACATTGATTGTGTAACTGTTAGCGCAAATGCCATCATTTGAAAGATACGAACTCCCAGAATATGAATTATTTTGTATAGTGCCATAAGTATTCACTGAATATATTGAAGTACATGCAACTGATTGAAGCGAATAAGGAACCGTGAACGTTTTAAATCCTCTTTGCTCAGTCAACTCTGCCCCCGTCAAGTATGCCATATCTTTAACTATTTTAGAAGCAAATGTGGAGTGATCATTAATAGTTATTTCAAATTCCTCCATCTTTAGTTCTTTGGTAGGCTTATATATTTCTCCTTTTGTATAGTCTTCACAGATCCTGTTTTCAATAGGAGGAAAACATTTTATGCTTGACCCGATATATTCGCCATTATAGAAGGTGATATCCTTTTTCTTGATGGTAAGTTTTTCCCTATAATTTGATGCATCAGTCACGACTCGATATGAAGGTGTGCAGCCGCTTAACATGACAAAAACTGATATTAGTGTTAAAGCAAAACAGTTCATATGCGCTCCATTTGCGAAAATAATTATGATATCAATTGTAATTCCAATGCTTCAGAATAAATTGTTCTTTTATAGAATTGCAACTTCTTGCATATATTCTCTCTTTAGCGTTCTTTATCACTTCAATATTTATGGAAGCGACCATTTTTCTTGGATCACCTTCTAGGCGACAGAAATTACTCTCCTTTGATGCTATGAAAAAATGTCTTGGACTCATTGGCAATATTATAACGGGCTCTTCGTCGTTGTGAATGGGTAATGGTATAATCAGTCCTCAATCCATTACCCGGAGGTTTTTCTGATTTATGCAACCTGAAGCTCTTTTTGGTATGGCCCTTGGCATTGTCCCTC
>JAATGX010000015.1 GCA_015688915.1 Desulfuromonadales bacterium | reverse complement strand
GTTCGCCTTTGGCGCAGTCCCCAAGAGTGCCGCAATCGGGTTGATCGGTACGGCGGGGCCGCCGTTGTCTTCATAGATCTGCTGAATGTTGGTGAGGAACAGGTTGCCGCTGGTCGAGGGGCCACGCGAGTCGCCGCGCATGAAGGTTTGCAGGCCGTTGAAGTCGGCCTTCCATTCGGGCGGAATGATGGGGAGGGTGTTGAAGACGGTACGGGAATCGAAATCTTCCCGCAAACGTTCGTAGACAATGACGTTCGGGGCAACAACCAGGAAATTTGCCGCCAGTTCGCTTTCCGGCTCGAAGCGGCGATGGAACCAGCTCCAGGCGATGACCAGGGCCATGACCACGGTCTTGCCGCTGCCGGTGGCCATCTTCACAGCATAGCGGGAAAGACCTTCCGGGGGAAGTTCCTGTTCCGCTTCCTTGCCGATCTCAGGAATGTAACGGCGGAAGGAGCGCACTCCTTTGGTGGAAGTGAGGATTTCCAGTCCGAACAGGCCGGGCGACTGGAAATAGGCATCCACCAGGCCAGCCACGTCCCGGCGTCCTTCCACCTCGTACAGATAGACGATGGTTTCCATCGCCTCGCGCTGGCAGAAGTAGAACCGGAACGGCTCGCCGCTTGCCAGAAGATGGTCTTCGTCGAACCAGAATTGCAGGAGCCTTTGGGAGGTATCGCTGGCGCCGGGATAACCGGCATTCCGCCATTCGTCCACTGCCTCGCGCAGCTTGTTCACGAGCAGGGCGTTACTTACCCGCCGCCCCGGCTTCTCCTCCCAACTTTCCGGACCGGTCTTTTCCAGGTGGCTGGCGGGTGGAGTGTACGGGTCGCGCCCCTCTATTTCGGGGAGTTCCAGTTCCAGGATATTGGGGTTCTCGTGCAGGTCGTGTACCGGCATGGGCTACTTGGCCTCCCATTCCAGGAGGCGGTTGGTGTCATTGCCGAAGATGTCCACCACCTTGATGAGGATGCTGTAGGCGCCCGGTTCCTTGTAGGTATGGGCGTCGCTCACCAGGTCCAGCTTGCGCTGGCTGCGGGTGCGGTAGGTCTGCCACTGGTTCATGAAGGTATCGTGGCGAAAGTCCCAGTCAACGGCCCAGTAGTCGATGTAGTCTGACCATTTGCCGATCTTGTCCCGCACCTCGTCCGGGATCAGGTCGGTGTCCGGGATGACGAAGTTCTGCAACTCCACCCGCACGGCCCGTTTTCCTTTCCCTTCCGGCTTCACCGCAGCCTCCAGGTAGGCCAGATCGAAGAAGCGGATGTCGCCGCACTCCACGGCCCGCTTCTCCATCACTTCGCGGGGAATGTTGAGAAGGCGCAGGCCGATGCCGTATTCGGCCTGGGCGTGCTTGATGATCGGGTCATTCATCCCCATCTCCCACTCCCAGCCGAGGATGTGCAATTCCTTCTGACCGAGCGTCGCGCATTCGGCCAGGGCCTCGTTCACCTGGTTGATGGTCACCGGCGCATCCACCGCACCCACATGGATCAGCGCCCGTCCCTTCTTGCCATGGATGTGGGAACCGGCCAGCCCTTGCGCCTTGTACAGTTCCAGGATGAAGGCGATGTAGGCGGCGATGGCCGCCTGATTCGGCTCCGTGGGGGTCTCGCCAAAAGTTACACCTTGCCAGTAGGCACGTTCGTACTTGCCGAGGTTGAGGACTTCAAAGGGCTTACTGTCGGGGATATCCAGCAGGCGTTTGCGCGTGGTATGGATGGCGAAGCGGCCCAGGTCACAGGCGATCCAGCGGCGGCCCAGCTTTTCCGCCACGGCGGCGGTGGTGCCGGAACCGCAGAAGAAGTCTGCAACCAATGCTCCTTCGCTTGTTGATGTAGAAATAATCCGTTCTAGTAAAGACTCTGGCTTCTGTGTTGAATAGTCCAAACGTTCATTACTTGTATTCCCTACCCTACTGATGTCGGTCCACAATGAGCTAACCTTCCGCCCAAGTTTTTCATCCAAGTAAACCTTGTATCCATCCAACCTTGGTGTTCCATCAGTTTTGACCAAAATGAGGCCTTCAGCCCAAAGGCGCTCTCTATCCTCTAAAGAGGCGGCCCAAGATCTGCCTGGGGGTGGTGTCGCCCCCCTCCAAGTGTCCCGACGCGTTTGGCTCTTGCTGCTTACCGTCAGATCCTGGCCCGTATAAAGACGTCCTTCCTCGTCAGGTTTATAACGCTTAAGTTGCTCAGGCGAAAACTCGCCGAACGGAGGGTTCCAAGTATAGGAACTGGTCTTTGAATAAAATAGAATTACGTCATGAACCCTAGGATAGTAGCGCATTTTCATGTTATGCGCATTGGTCCTTTGCCAGACAATTTCATTGATGAATGAATCCCGTCCAAACACCTCATCTGCGACAGCCTTAACATAGTGGCTAACGTGATCATCAAGATGAAGGTAAAGAGAGCCGTTATCACTAAGAAGCTCGCGGATTAGAGTGAGACGGTCTGCAAGCATTTGCAGATACGATTCAAGACCTCGCCCCCATGTATCTCTGTAAGCCTTCACTTCTATAGCGGACTGCTCTTTGAATATCTCAGCACCTGACTCACCTATCGGTGCGGTGAACGAAAAATCCGCACCCGTAGCAAACGGCGGATCAATGTAGATCAAATCCACCTTCCCGGCGTACTCCTCCATAAGACTCGCCAGCACCAGCAGGTTGTCCCCCCAGATGAGCTTGTTGTGCCAGTTGTTCCCGTCCTGCTTTGCCGAAAAGCTGAACAGGTCGCTCATCCGTCCCGGCTCGCGGGTGGCGCGCCCTTCCTTGATGGTCTCGATCACCTGGAATGGCAGGGCCGTGCCGCGATTCTCCACACGGTTGCCGTTGTCATCATACTTGCCGGGCCAGATCAGCTCGGGTCTGGTTATGTCAATGGTGGGCATTCAGTTTGCTCCTTTTCAAATCCCCCCCGGCCCCCTTTTTCAAAGTGGGAAGACAAGCGGGCATTTCAATTTCAAGTCCCCCTTTAGCAAAGGGGGATTCAGGGGGATTTGCCGTGTGTCCACTCGTAACCGACCTTGAGGGTTCTGTTCAGAAGAGAACTCCACGGAACGAGCCCCTCTTTCTGCATCCTGCCGAGCACAATGCCAGGGGCTATGCCGAGCCGATCGGCAAACGATCGAATAGCTGCTTCGGACTTCCCCAATGTTGACATAGTGCGAGCATCATAAGGCGGAATCAGCCAATCCCTGGCAAACTCGTTGGCTTCTTCTTCGTGTTCATTGGAAAGCGCCCCTTCCATTTCGATGAAGCGGAGCCGCTTCCCGTGTTGCAGCAGATGACCGGCCTCGTGGAAAAACGAGAACCAGAAATGATCGTTGGTCTTGTGCCGCAGACTCAGCATCAAGAGGGCCTTATCCGACGAAAGCCAGAGTGTGGCGCCGCTGGCCGGACACCCCTTCGGAGCCGGTTCGATGACCACGGCAACGCCGGTATTGGCACAGGCTTCGATCAATCGTGGGACGAAAATATCCGGTTCCGGTTCCCTGGTCAAACTGCGCAAATCATCAAGGACATTTTTGAACAAAGCCTTATTGTAAGGCCCGGTCTTGATGGTTGCCGCACAACGCTCTCCCTGACGCAGCCAGGCCGCTACCGAGCCGGCGTGCTTGTCAAATTTGTCGGAGGAACGAAAAGCCGCGAGCGGCTCGCCATACTCCTTTTTCCACAAGGCAACAGTGGCGACACCAAAAAATCGGAGACATTCGGCGACCTGTTCCCCTTTGTCAGCAAAGGCGCGAATCCAGCCGAAGCCGATCATGTCCTTCAGAGGCAGCTCTTTGAGCCAGTCCGCTTCAACCTTCAATAAATCTCTCTCCGTGATCCGTACCAGACCTTCCCGATACTGCGCCTCACGAGCAAGCCAGAAGTGAGCGGTACTGCCGACGACGCGCTCAAGCTTGATGGCGGTATCATCCGTAATCGGCGCTTTTCCATTGATAAGCAGGCTGATGTGTTTGGTGGTGTAGCCGGTCCGCTTTGCCAGCTCGGTTTGCTTCCAGCCCCGCTCTTCCAACAGGTCAAGAATCGTGTCGCCGGGGGGAGAAACCCAATCGGGAGAGAATGTTGCTATAGCTTTACTCATGATAGTCACCTATGAAAACGATGCGGACCTTCGTGACAAGGTCCCAGGCGGTGGAGTTATCTGCACGTACCGGAACCGGATTGTTCGCCGGTTCAAAGACAAGCCGTTTACCCCCATGAAGATCAAGAGCAAACTGTCCCGCTCGGTCACCCTTCAAGGGATGAGGCCTGCCGACGCTCAATTCGGCCACGTTTCGCGCGGCATGCAAGTCCATCAGCCGGGTTCTGAGTTTACGTCCACAATTGTCGCCAAGCTCTTTGGTCATGAGCCGTTGCTGTTCACAGAGGGATTGCAGTGCCGGAGAGGAAAACTCTATATCCATCAGGATATCCTTTTCCTTTTATAAATTAGTTTACCAAAAAGGTAAACACTTTTAAAAAGCATGCTTCGATATAACAAACAGAGATGACATCCACACCAGTTATGGGAATCACATTCTGGAGTACAGCCCCGCTATCATCTCGGTGACGTCAACGAAATGATCGCCTTCCGGTAATCGGATTTTGTATCAACTCCCAGACACATCATTGCGGCATAACCCCTGAAAATCGCAACCGCCACACCGGTCAACGCGGCAAAGACGGTTATTCTTGATTTCCCCGCCGGCAGAGATGATCGCTGTTTCGGTCCGTTGCAGCATCTCTTCATCAACCATTTCCCGCACCGTGCCGCCGCCTTCATTCAGATTGTAAATCTCCACCAGGTCGGGATTGGCTCCGGTAAGCTGGCGGTATCCCATGGCATAGATGTGGAGTTGCTGCCGGGTCATTTCCTCTGTCTGCGAATCCTCGGTGGATTTGAAATCAACAATGGCGACCTCACTGGTATCGGTGCGCCGGATGAGGTCGATACGACCATGGACCACGATCCCTTCCGCCAGTTTAATCTCAATAGTCTTTTCCGCGTATTCGATGAAACGGAGATGTTCGGAGTTGTCCCTCAGATAGCGGCGCAACGACCGGTCAGCCTCTCGCCGCATATCCTCTCGCAGACTATCCCAGGCAAAGGGGAGGTGCAGATGGGTATCCAGAAGCGCGGGGACATCGTCGGGTTGGGCGTAGTGACCATCGAGCGCTTTTCTATGCACTTCCGCCAAAGCATCATGGAGCGACTTGCCGAACCCGATCTTTTCATGCAGACCGGGGTTGAAGCCGTAGAGGAAGCGAAGTTTGAACTGATAGGGGCACTCGAAAAAATATTTCAGTTCACTGAAGGTCAACAAGATCTCTGCCTCGGCTCGGCTTGGCGCCGGGGCAAGCCGCTCCGTCGGCAAACGGCCGGGATCATTGGTGAGCACGTAGTCCGGTGCTGTCACTTCAGCTATGAATTGGGATTCCCGCCGGTAGAGATTGACCGCCTCCGGAGCCCAGGAGCAGTAGAGATATTTCTTGCTCCGGGTCAGGGCGACGTAAAACAAGCGGCGTTCGTCCTCTTCGCCACCCTGCAAACGATGGGCACCAACCACCGCTTCGGGCGGCAGTACATGGTACCACTGGCGGCCGCCATGCCCCTTGGCCGGGAAGCGATTCTTCGTAAGCTTGGGGATGAAGACAACAGGAAACTCCATTCCCTTGGCCTGATGGATGGTCATTATCTGTACGGCATCCGGCATGGCATAACCGGCTTCTTCCCAACCTTCCGGATAATAGTCCTTCGCGTTATTCCGCAAAAAACCCGAGAAGCTCTTGTATAGCCCCGCAGGATCGCTCTGAAAATTGATCAACTCGAAGTCGGTGATTACCTGGCTGAACTTGCCCAGATTGAAGAAAACCAGTTCGCCACGGCTACGATGACTTCCGCCATTATCCGGAATGGTCTCTTCACGCAGGTCGAGGCATTCGAGAAATTTGAGATAGGTCTTCTGTAGCGAATATTCGGAGGTACGCCATTGGTCCGGCCACTCGGCGCGCCGGGCATCGAGACATTCGATAGCCGCCGTAAGCTTCTCGGGAGCAAGCCCAAGATTGGCCTTTATCCAGGATGCTGTCAGGGTTGCACGGTCTATTTCGTCGCTCAGGTAATAGAAAATCGCAGAGGCAGCCTCAACTTCCGCCGTATCAAAAAGTCCGCTCATCCCCTTGACAAAATAGGGGATCTCAGCCGCTCGCAATGCCGCTAAAATCGGCTCTGCACTGCTCTTGACACTCCTCAGAAGGATTGCACAGTCCGACCAGGACAGGCCTCGCGTCTTGCCCCTCTCAGTGAAAGGGACGCCCCGCAACGAGGCAATCTTTTCCACTATCCACCCTGCCTCGGCAGCCGGGTCGGTAAACCGTTGACAAAGGAGGTCGCCGTGGCTGAATGGCTGCTGCTCCCTGCTTTCCATCCGCTTCGGCAAGCGCTCACCGTTCCGTTCTACCACGTTGCGTGCGGTCTCAACTACCCCCTTGCTGCTGCGATAGTTTTCGGTCAATGATATCTGACGAACACCGGAATACCGATCTTTGAACGTCAGTATATTATTGATATCACTGCCGTTCCATTGGTAAATGGTCTGGTCGTCGTCACCAACCACACAGAGTTGAGCGCCAAGCTCGTGCAATTGCCGGATCAGGCATTCCTGCAACGGGTTTACGTCCTGGTACTCGTCTACAATCAGGTATTTGACTCTATTGGTAATTTTTCCTCGTAATTCTTCGTTGCCGGACAAGGCAACAACGGCTTCCAGAATAATCCTGCTGTAATCGAGATAGCGCTTCCGGTCAAGGAGTGCATCGTATTTCTCTCGTGCAATACGAACCGGATGGTTACCCAATGCAACTTCGTCAATCTGTGCTTCCCGAACAAGCGTCAGTATTTTCTGGTAAAGGCGGGAATCCTTCCAGCGTTCCAGTTGTACCCCTTTATGAGTTGCCAGGCCGGTCAGTCCCGACTCACGACTGTGCCGGTCAATCAATAGCCGCTGCTGAATTTCGCTAAGGACGCTGTATTTCAGGAATCGGTAAAGGTAGGTCTGGAGCATGTCCAGGCAAAAGCCGTGGATGGTTCCAACAAACATCTCCGCCAATCCATACTCTGCTCCAAGTTGTTCCCGGCACAGGCGATGAATGCGATCTTTCAGTTCTCCAGCGGCCTTATCGGTAAACGTGAAGGCAATAATATTGGCAGGGGTGATGCCTTCTGAAGCTTTCTCGCGGAGAATATTGACGATACGCTGGGAAATGACCTGTGTTTTGCCGGAACCGGCGCAGGCGATGATCTGGAGGTTGCCGTCCAGGTGGTTTATTGCCTCTTGCTGATGGGTGGTGTATTCCATCATCATGGACTCCTTAGCGAGCTTCGTAGGCAGGCAAAAGACCTTCCCGGGCAAAACTGAAGGCTTGATTTCCGGCGACAATGATATGGTCCAGCACCCTGATATCCAGCGGGCCGAGCGCCTGAACGAGCAGACGGGTAAGATGATGGTCCTGTTGGGACGGCTTGGCCGTTCCGGCCGGGTGATTATGGGCAAAAATGACCGATGCTGCACGGTGTCGAATTGCCTCCTCCACAACCTGACGCGGATAAACCGTGGCTTCCTTTACGGTCCCTTCGCTGATAAGCGCCGGATAGACAACTCGGCATTGGGTGTCGAGACAAAGGACATAGAAGACTTCTTCGGGACGGCCCGCCATGAGCGGAATGAGATACTCGGCAACTGCCTCGGAGCTGTTCAGCTTCGGCCGGTCCCGCAGTACCCGGTCATGAAAATAGCGGCGTGTCACCTGAGGGATCATGGACAGAAAAACCGCCGCCTTCTCGCCCATGCCTTCAACCGACGCCACATCCTTGGGGTCGGCCTCCAGCACCGCGGACAGAGAGCCGAAACGTTGTATCAACCGGTGTGCAATGGGATTGGTATCGCCTCGGGGAATCACCTGGAACAGGAGCAATTCCAGGACCTGATGATCTTCGAAGTGATCAAGGCCCTCTTCCAGAAAACGCTTGCGCAAGCGCTCGCGGTGGCCGGTATGGAGGTTGTCGCTGTTCATGCGATGCGGCTGCCATTTTCTGATGTGTTATCGAGTATAAGGGGCATATGACCTCAAATCCGGCATGTCATCAGTGGTGGTACGGCTCCCCATTCAAGATCGTAAACGCCCTATATATCTGCTCCAGCAGGAATACCCGCACCATCTGGTGGGTAAAGGTCATGCGCGACAACGCGAGCATCCTGCCCCGGCGGCGGACCTCGTCGGAAAAACCGTAGGCCCCGCCGATGGCGAAAGCGACTTCTGCTACGCCGCTGTCGCGCTGCTTGCCGATGAAAGCGGCCAGGCCGGGGGAAGTCATCTGTTCGCCGGTTTCGTCCAGGAGCACCAGCGTCGCTCCGGGCGGGATCTGCCTCTCCAGCCGCTCGCACTCGCGCCGCCGCATCTCCTCGGCCTCGGCCCCCTTTTCATCGCGCACCTCGCACAACTCCAGCGGGGCATAGCGACGGATGCGGCCGGCATACTCCGCAACGGCTTCCTTGACCCACTCCTCGCGGCTTTTCCCCACCCACAGGATACGGAGTTTCAAAAATCGTCCGCCTTGCGGGCCTTCCGTATCTCCTCGGGCAGTTCCAGTTCCGGCGCCATCTTCCAGAGCCCATCCAAGTCGTAGTAATGCCTGAGGGGATCGTGAAAAATATGCACCAGTACATCGCCGTAATCCATGACGATCCATTTCCCTTCGTTCGCGCCTTCGATGTCCTGCACCTTGCCGTACTTCTTGAGGCCGGTGCGGATGTTGTCGGCTATGGCCTGGTTCTGCTTGTCCGAGGTGCCCGAAATGATCACCAGGTAATCGGCGATGGAGGAGACGCGTGAAATGTCCACGGCTCTGATGTCGAAGGCCTTTTTGTCAAAGGCAAGTTCGGCGCACTTCAACGCCCGCTCGGTGGCGGTCAGGGTTGTTTTTTCCACTTCTTGCGTCTTTGTTATGGGCATGCGGTATAGATCCTTTGCTCCTTGATATACGCCTCCACCCGGGGTGGAACGAGGTCGGTGATGGAACGGCCGGCGGCCGCCAAACGGCGGATCTCACTGGAGGAGATATCCAGCGGGGTCCCGCGCAGGAAACAGACCTGCTCTCCCGATAGGTGAACCAGCCGGCGGCATGCCGCATCATAGGTGAATTCCGTCTTGATAGCGGCGGGCAAAGACTCCGGCGGCTCGGGGATCGGGCAGCCAGGCCGCTCGACCACGATCAGGCTGCATGACCGAAAGATCTCGGCAAATCGGTGCCACTGCCCGATCTCCAGGAACGAGTCGCTGCCGATGATGAAAAACAGGCCATCGCCAGGATGCTCGGCACGGAACTGGCCAATAGTGTCTATGGAATAGGACTTCCCCGGCCGCCTCCCCTCGACGTCGGAGAGTTCAAAACCGGGGGTTCCGGCAATGGCCAGACGAACCATCTCGCAACGTTGCGTGAAAGGGATGTCGCCGGCCAGCGGTTTGTGGGGAGGGTCGGCGGCTGGGATGAAGACCACCCGATCAAGGGCGCACAACCCCCGTGCCTCTTCCGCAATTCGCAGATGGGCAAGGTGTACCGGGTTGAATGTGCCGCCCATCAGGCCGATGCGCATGTCTCTGACTTCCTCCAGCGTTGATGCCGCCCCGAATCTTCTGAATGTGAATATGTATCATATTGTTTACTGCGAGAACATACAAAAACCGTTTTCCACGGTTTCGTATAAAAGCATCCCCGCGTATGCGGGAACAGTTCCAGTTCGAAACGAACCATAGACATCAAGTCGGTTCATCCCCGCGTATGCGGGGAACAGCGCTGTTGTGCCTACCGTCCGGCTGTCGAACACGGTTCATCCCCGCGTATGCGGGGAACAGTTCCAAGGCTACTCTCCGCAGTCAACAACGATCGGTTCATCCCCGCGTATGCGGGGAACAGAGCATACGGCGCCGGCCTGCCGATCCCTTTCCCGGTTCATCCCCACGTATGCGGGGAACAGCTACAATGTCGCATGTCGTTGTCTCTATTCCACGGTTCATCCCCGCGTATGCGGGGAACAGTTTTTTGGGAGCGGGCGTGTCGCCGTCTTTGACGGTTCATCCCCGCGTATGCGGGGAACAGCCCATGGTGTGGCTCCTTTACCGCGTCTGAGCCGGTTCATCCCCGCGTATGCGGGGAACAGAAAATGTGCAATTTGTTTTTCATCCTCGTTTCCGGTTCATCCCCGCGTATGCGGGGAACAGAGGTGTCTCCAGCCCCAATGCCAACGCTATGTCGGTTCATCCCCGCGTATGCGGGGAACAGCTCTGCGCCGTCCCTGATCTCAGGAACCTCCTCGGTTCATCCCCGCGTATGCGGGGAACAGTACGGTAGCCCGGCCAGCTCTTTTTCCGCAGTCGGTTCATCCCCGCGTATGCGGGGAACAGGTAGGGTTAAGGATTACCGTGTTGCCCTGTGCCGGTTCATCCCCGCGTATGCGGGGAACAGGGCGGATTCTTTCTTGCTGAATCCAGTGTTCTCGGTTCATCCCCGCGTATGCGGGGAACAGAAATGGCGCACAGGTTCGGGATTATCGCCATCCGGTTCATCCCCGCGTATGCGGGGAAC
>JAATGX010000009.1 GCA_015688915.1 Desulfuromonadales bacterium | reverse complement strand
GATGTTGAACAGCCCGGCGCAGTATCCCTTGATGGCGGCCAGCGCCGTGGCCGGCACCTCATCCACGTCCCTGGTGAGGTTGTTGTCGATCCCCCAGAAGACGCAGGCCAGCACCACCAGCAGGCCGGGCGCGGAGAAGGCCGCCCCTGGCCGGGCCCCAAGGATGACGAGAAACGCGGCCAACACGATGAGCGCCTTGCCGACCCAGACGTGGGGACTCACATGCTCCTTGAACACCAGCCGGGCGATGAGGGTGGTGGCAACGGTCTCCAGGTTCAGCAGCAGGGCCACCTCGGATGCGGTGCCGTACTTTATGCCGTAGGCGAGGCACACCGGGGCGATGACGCCGCCGGCCAGCACGGCGCCCAGGAGTTTGCGGCGATGGAGTGGAGAAAGGTGCGACAACTCGTGGAAGATGCCGCTGTGTTGACGTATCAAGGCAAAGGAGAGCCCGATGCCGGAGCCCAGGTAGAGAAGGCCGGCCAGGAGCAGGGGGGACATATCGTCGATCACCAGCTTGCAGAGCGCCGGAGAGAGGCCGAACAGGGCCGCGGAGAGCGTTGCCCGGAGAGGCCCCCGTAGCACGGGACCTCCATGGGAAGTGGACGCGGACGACGATGCCATAGTTTTCAGCTCTCCAGCTTACCAAGGGCCTTCCGCAATGACCGTCTTGCCTGGCTGATGGTAAGCGGCAGGTCACCTTGCGGTAAGCAGCCGTCGTTCCCAAGGATTTCGACCAAATGGGCAACCCGTGGCAGCCGCAGGCTGTTGTGGCGGAGAATATCCCTTTGGGCAAAGACTTCCGCCGTGGTACCTGAAATAACGATTTTACCCGCATTCAACAGATAAAGTCGATCCGACAACAGTGGGATTATGTCCGTATCGTGGGAGGAAAATATCAACGTGATGCCCATCTCTTTATTGATCTTGTTGAGCAATCCCAAAAAGCTCTGCACCCCTTGCGGGTCAAGTGCCGCAGTAGGCTCATCGAGGACAAGGACATCGGGTTTCATGGCGAGAACACTTGCCAACGCGACTCTTTTTTTCTCCCCCCCACTCAGATTATGGGCACTTTTCTCGGCAAGGTCACGTATGTTGGCGGCATCCAGAGCCCAGGCAATCGTTCGTTCCAATTCTTCACCCGTGATATGCGAGTTTATCAAGCCGTAAGCTATTTCCTGCCGCACGGTTGAATTAAAGAGCTGGTCGTCCGAATCCTGAAACACCATGCCAATCTTCCGGCGTATCTGGTAGAGATTTTTCTTTTCAACCAGAAGTCCATCCACATAAACCTTGCCCGAGGTTGGCTTCAACAAACCATTCAGGAGCTGGAAGAGCGTTGATTTCCCTGCCCCGTTTGGCCCGACCACGGCAATCCGCTCCCCCTTCCCGATTGCCAGATTCACCTGCCGCAGTGCCGTGAACCCGTCTGCATACGTGTAGGAAACTTCCTGAACATCGATAAAATTCATGGTCTTTTCTCTGTCAGACAAAATGATTGAGTACCAGGATGATAAGGGGAATGGCTGTCAAAACTGAGCCTACGCACAAATCCGAAAAGGGGATCGGGGCTGTGAAATAAACGGGAACCTGACTCTTCTCGGTATATCCACGTGACAGCATCGCATTGTATATCTTTATGCTGCGATCAAGGGATTTTGAGATGACATGGGCGGCGACATTGCCGGTATTGCGGATCTGCTCCATCCAGGAGAGTCGGCGGGTCGTTCTGCACAATTGGGCATTACGCATGTTGTGCGCCGTTTCATCAATGATAAAGACATAGCGGAACATCATCTCGGCGATATCGACAATGGTGCCCGGAAGCTTGAGGAGGCGAAACGTCTCCAGGATTTCCACCATCGGAGTGCTGAAGGACAGCACACAGGCCATCGTAACGGCCGCCATGATCCGAAGCAGCATCAACAGTCCCAGCCCCAGGCCTTCGGAATAGACCGTCAGGACAAAAGGCTTGTGAAGCACGATCCAAGCGGGATGGGTCCCGTTGGTGAAAAGCACGCTGAGAAAGACAAGCCACGCGATTCCGAAGGGGATAACCAGGCGTTGCACCAGGAGACGCCAGGGCAGGCGCAACAGAGAAAAGAGAATAATCGCAGATCCCCACAAAACGGCCGCAAGAAACCAGTGCGTTACAACAGCCGAGACAATGATGCCGATGAGGAAAAACACCGTCTTCACCCGTCCGTCCAACCGTTGCAACGCTGTATCCCGGTTCTCGACCGATTTGAAAAGATTCAGATCAATCATTCAACGACAACTTTCTCACGCAGCACGTCTTCTTCCTTAACATCTCTCTGCTGCGGCGCCGGTTGTTTCTCAGCATTCTTTCCAAACAGTCTGGTCCAGAGGTGCCCAACAATCAACCCCACACAGAAATTGGCGATGGAAAAAGCCCCGACCTGGGAATCACCGGGCAACTCAAGAAAGGGGTGCGAAGTGGCGCCGGCCACTTTGGAAGCCATGCTGTTCACCGTATCGTCCGTGCCGCCGGCTTCCATTTTGTGATGGGCCATATATTTGGCGGAGATAAAGATGAAAACCAGGAAAATGAACATCGCCAGCAGTACCGCCTTCGTAAATCCGTCAAACCACTTGATGGAAGGGGTATCCGTCTTCATTGTTTCAGTGCGCATATCCGACCGCTCCTTTTACGTTCTCTTTTAGTATGCCGAGAAGAAGATCTGGACGCCTTTCGACCATTACCTTCAGGACGACGGCGGTGAAAAGGCCCTCCATGATCGCCAGCGGCAACTGGGTAGGACCGTATCCCATGAAAAAGATCATCCACTGTTTCAAGATCGGCACATTTCCGTGCAGGCTGAACGCCAGTTGCAAGGCACTGATCAGATAGGTGACAATGTCACCGATGAATCCGGCAACGGCCGCTGCCGCCCAGATCGGGAACCGAAACATTCTGAAGAGCTTCCAGACAAAGAACCCGGCAAAGGTCCCGGCGATGCCCATTGATACCGTATTGGCGCCGATGGTCGTTATGCCGCCGTGCCCGAGGAAGATCGCTTGAAAGAAGAGAACAATGGTCGAGATGACAACCGTGGCAAAGGGACCGACGATGATCGCCGCCAAAGCTGTTCCGCAAGGATGCGAACAGGATCCGGTGACCGGCACCGGCAGATGCATCGCTGATATCACAAACACGGCCACGCCGACCATGGCGAGGAACGGTTTGTAATAGGGATTTTGCTCGACCCGTTTCTTGATTTCCATGACACCGGGGACAATCATGGCTGCAGTGACGCCATAGTAACCGGCACATGCCTGAGCGGATAGGATACCGTCTTGAATATGCATGTAACTCCTCCTTTATCGGTGATTGGAATGTAAAATTCCGATTAACGTTTGCGACCGGTGTCATCTGAGAATCCTCACTATTCCATGATGTGCATGATCGTTTCTCCTTTCTCTCTTGTCCCGTCGGTGCTGGTAAGAATTTCAGCACAATACCGTACAGGGCGCTCACGTCGTCCTCCGGCTTGGTGAGCCCCAACTTTACCCCGGCATTGACGTCCAGATGCTCGTTGACCGGGTAGCGCACACCCACCAGGCCGTAGGCCGACAGTTCCGACGTGCTTCTGTCTTGCGTGGTTGCCAGGCCGAAGTCAGCCACAGCGGTCAATTCCCGCCACACCTTTGCCTCGCCCGCCACGGAGCCGGACCAGAGGTCGTTGCGGTTGGCTGCCCTGGCATCATCGGTACGGTAGTCGTGGTGCTCATAGCCGACATTGGCGTGCAGTGCGTATGTGCCTTCCTCGAACTCCCTGGTGGCGATCAGGGCGCCGCCGTACTGCCAGCGCCCTTCCGACAGGCCATTGCTGTACTTGCCGGTGGGCATGATGGTGTACGGCTTGATGGCGAAGTTGATCCCTGCCAGCTCGGCAAAGACGTACTTCACCTCAAGGGTCATGTCGCCGAAGCCGTCGCTGTTTTCCACCAGGTTCCCATCCTCCTTGGCCCGCTCGCTGAAGGTGTAGGGGATTATCAGGTCGATACCCAGGTTCTTGTACAGGCCGGTGTTGATCTTTGTTTCGAGATCCGAGGCGTTTTTCCTGGTGGTGACCCCGCCGGTGGTCTCCCGGTCGTAGCTGGTTGAGCCGTTGAACTCGATCTCCACCTTGCCCGGATCCACGGTGCCCGTATCGTCCGTGATCAGGGGCGGTCCCCCCGCATATGCCGTCGTTGTTGCCAGTAACAGCAGTGCAATCACAAAACCGCGCTTCATACTGTATCCCTCCTTGGAAATCTTTGGTCCGTAAGGACCGGCAATAAAAAAAGTCCGCATATGCCGAGGCATCATGCGGACTTTTCGTATTCAAAGTCTGGTAATGGTTTCACTCTCCCTTTACCACGGGGAATAGTCGAGTGCTGAAATCATGGCAGGTCTTCTGGCTCGCGATTCATCCTCCGGGCGCCTTCCCGGTCTTTCGACCAGTGACATCATGCCCATCGTCCTCGCTTACAGCGGCGGGTCCGCGGAGGAGTTTCACCTCGCTTCCCTATCAAGCCCTCGCGGGCACCGTGATTTGATATTCAGTTTTTAGATAGCGCGACTCTTGGATACCACTGTGTGACTTTGAAAGTCAAGCACGATGCGTATCACGATGGTTTCACCCTGGCTGCCGCCTCCAATGCCGTGAAGTTCCCCCCTTTGAAAAAGGGGGACTTGTCGTGTAAGCTCCGCGACCGCGTATTTCATGATTCCGGTGTCTGGAGCGGCGCTTTGCCCGCCAGCAGCAGCCGGGCCTGGCGGGCCGCCTCCACCATGTTGGCCAGGGTGGCCACGGTTTCCGGCCAGCCCCGGGTCTTGAGCCCGCAATCCGGGTTCACCCAGAGCCGCTCCACCGGCAGCACGCCGGCGGCCAGCACCAGCAGGGCCGTCATCTCCTGGATGGCCGGCACCCGGGGCGAATGGATGTCGTAGATGCCGGGCCCCACGTCGTTGGGATACCGGCGCAGGCCGAACGCGGTGAGCAGTTCCATGCGGGAACGGGACGACTCGATGGAGAGCACGTCCGCGTCCATGCGGGCCACGGCGTCCAGGATGTCGTTGAACTCGGAATAGCACATATGGGTGTGGATCTGGGTCTCGTCCCTGACCCCGCTGGTTGCCAGGCGGAAGGCGTCCACCGACCAGACCAGGTACGCGGGCCAGTCGTGGCGGCGCAACGGCAGCCCCTCGCGGATGGCCGGCTCGTCCACCTGGATCATGGCGATGCCGGCCGCTTCCAGGTCAGCCACCTCGTCCCGCAACGCCAGGGCGATCTGGTAGCAGGTCTCGTAGCGGGGCTGGTCGTTGCGCACAAACGACCATTGCAGGATCGTCACCGGCCCGGTGAGCATCCCCTTGACCGGCCTGGTGGTCAGGGACTGGGCAAAGCGGGCCCACTCCACGGTCATAGGCCGGAGCCGGGCCACGTCGCCGTATAGTATGGGCGGCTTGACGCAGCGGGAACCATAGCTCTGCACCCAGCCGTTGCCGGTAAAGGCGAAACCGTCCAACTGCTCACCGAAGTATTCCACCATGTCGGTACGCTCGAATTCGCCGTGTACCAGCACGTCCAGATCCAGGTTCTCCTGCACGGCAATGCAGCGCCGGGTCTCGTCCCGCAGGAATTGCCCGTAGGCCGCGTCCGTCATGCTGCCGCCCCGCCAGTGGGAGCGGGCCTCGCGTACCTCTCTGGTCTGGGGGAACGAACCGATGGTGGTGGTGGGCAGCGGGGGGAGGTTGAAACGGGCCTGCTGGGCCGCAATCCGCTGGGCAAAGGGAGATGAGCGACGCAGCATGGTTTCGTCCACGGCCGCCGTCCGGGCCCGCACCGCCGGATTGCGGGTCCGGGGTGACTCCTTCCGGCCGGCCAGGATGGCGCGGGCCTGGGCAAAGGCGGGATTGTCCGGGGTATCGCTTTCAGCCGCGTCCGCCAGCAGCCGCAGTTCTGCGATCTTCTGGGCGGCAAAGGAGAGCCAGCTCTTGAGTTCTGCGTCCAGCCCCTGCTCGGCGGTAAGGTCCACCGGGGTGTGCAGCAGCGAGCAGGAGGAGGCCACCAGCACCCGTTCAGGGCCAATGGCCCGCACGGCCCGCCGGATCAGCCCGTGGGCCACGTCCAGGTCGCTGCGCCAGACATTGCGGCCGTCCACCACCCCCAGGGAGAGCAGGGCCGGGGCCGGGAGCGCTGCAAGCACCGCGTCGAGCTGTTCCGGGGCCCGCACCAAGTCCAGGTGCAGCCCGTCGCACCCCGCTGTTGTCACCAGATCCAGGTTGTGCTCGATGGAGCCGAAATAGGTGGTGAGCAGCAGGCGCGGCCGGTGGTCCACCGCGGTCAGCCGGCCAAGGGCTCGGCCATAGGCGGCCTTGGCGTGGTCGTCCAAGTCCAGGATCAGGCAGGGTTCGTCCAGTTGAACCCAGGCTACGTCATGATCGGCCAGCAGTCCCAGCAACTCCTCGTACACCGGCAGCAGGCCGTCGAGCAGATCGAGCGGCACGCTTTTTTCGTCCGCATTTTCAGCCAGCTTGGAGAGCAGCAGGAAGGTCACCGGCCCCGGAAGCACCGGCCGGGTTTCGATGCCCAGGCTGCGGGCCCCCTCCAGTTCGGCAAGGATTCTGGAGGCGGCGAGGGTGAAACGCTGCTCGGTTGCCAGTTCCGGCACGATGTAGTGGTAGTTGGTGTCGAACCACTTGGTCATCTCCAGGGCCGGGACATCGATGCCCGCCTGCGGGTCCTGGAGCCCCCTGGCCATGGCGAAGTAGCGGGCCAGCGGGTCGGAGATACCGTGGTAGCGCTCCGGTACAGCCCCCACGGTCACGGCCATGTCCAGCATGTGGTCGTACAGGGAAAAATCGTTGCCCGGGATCTGGTCGAGCCCGGCGCTCTTCATCTGCGACCAGTGGCGATGGCGGAGCCCGGCGGCCGTACTATGCAGGGATTCGGCGGTCAGTTTTCCGGCCCAGTAGCCCTCCAGGGCCTTTTTCAGCTCACGGGCGATACCGATGCGGGGATGACCGAGACAGGCTGCGTGGACTGACATCAGGATACCTCCTTTCCGACTGACAGGTGTGCGGTTTCGGATGCGGGGAGTGCCGGGGCATCCCGATCATCGACGGGTGTGAGGAGAAAGTGGCCCCTGGCATTCAGGCGCCGGTCTCCGGTGAGCATATCCTCGGCATACAAGGCCGTATCCACGGCAACGACGCTGCCGTTGCGCGAGCCGAGCCGGGAAACGATTTCAACCAGTTGCCCCTGGTGCACCGGGACATACTCGGAGGTCATCTCCCGGCTGGTCATGGTCAGGTGACGCCGCGCGTGGCGGGTGGCGGCGATAAAGGCGGCCCGGTCCATCATGGCCAGGGCCTGGCTGGCGAACAGGGTTCCGACGTGATTGACCTGCTCCGGCGCTATCATGTCAAATGTCCTTAGTTCCAGGTCCGCCCGGCCGGCGTGGCCGTGGCATTGTACGTGCATCGATCGTGCGTGTCGTTCCATTGATCCTCCTCCTTCTCGTGGGGATGATTAGGTACGGGAGCACGACACCCGTTCGAGAGGGGACGACAACAATCATACACCACCACGCCTTTTTTTCGAGCGTGCTGCACGATATGGCCGGTCCGTCGTTTCGCGAGACAGTCTCATGCTCCCTGAACAAGGCGTCTTCTGGCTTCCGGCCCCCATTATCCCCGAACCTTCCCGTTTCATGCGAAACAGTGGTTCGGAAGGGGTACAACACCGGTTACAGCGGCGCGTCCGCGACGGATTCTCACCGTCTTCCGTTTCTCTGCCCAAGGTGTATTTTCTATTCTTCCATCAACCGCCGCAGCGGTTTTTCTTGCCACCTCCCCGTATTACTCCGCGTCTCATTGCTGTTTTTGGCGTACTGACACAAGTTCCTGATTAACGCCAAACTTCCGCCAGGCGTCCCCCCCTTTGAAAAAGGGGGGCCAGGGGGGATTTGATTTTAAAGTCAGCAGCAAACCCGAAAGACAAATCCCCCTAAATCCCCCTTTTTCAAAGGGGGACTGGTCACGTTTTCCCTCCGAACAGCCCCAAAAGCTGCTGCGCCGCGTGGGCCGGGGACATGGCGCCGCTGACCACCATCTCCTCCATCAGCGGGATATGCGCCCTCACTGCCGGGTGATTGTAGAAATCTCGTTTCAGATGTTCGATCACCATGGTGTGCACCCAGTCGATGTTCTGCCGGTGGCGGCGCCTCATGAACACCCCCGAGGCCGAGGTGGTTTTCCTGAACCTCTCGATGGTGTCCCAGAGCTCGTCAATGCCGTGGCCGGTGGTGGCGGAACATGCCAGGGCCGGGGTTTGCCACCCCTCGGTGGACGGCTGCAAGTAGTGCAGGATCTGCTCATAATCGCCCCTGGCCGCTTCGGCGCGCTGTTTGTTGTCGCCGTCGGCCTTGTTGACTACGATCAGGTCGGAAAGCTCCATGACCCCTTTCTTGATCCCCTGCAACTCGTCCCCGGCCCCGGCGATCTGCACCAGCAGGAACAGGTCCACCATGGAGCGGACCGTGATCTCGCTCTGCCCCACACCGATGGTCTCCACGATGATCACGTCAAAGCCGGCAGCTTCGCAGACGATCATGGTTTCGCGGCTTTTGCGGGCCACGCCCCCCAGTACTCCGCCGGAAGGGGAGGGGCGGATATAGGCGTTCCTGGTGCGGGAAAGGAACTCCATCCTGGTCTTGTCCCCCAGGATGCTGCCGCCGGTCACGCTGCTGCTCGGATCCACCGCCAGCACCGCCACCCGGTGTCCCCGGTCGCAGAGCCGGATGCCCAGGGTCTCGATCAGGGAGCTTTTCCCGGCCCCCGGCACGCCGGTGACACCGACCCGCATGGTGGCGCCGGCATAGGGGAGAAGACGCGCCAGCATCTCCTGGGCCATGTCCCGGTGCCGCTCGGCGCTGCTCTCCACCAGGGTGATGGCCCGGGCGATGATGGAGCGGTTGCCGGACAGGACGCCGTCCACATAGTCGTCAACCCCCAGCTCGCGGCGCTTCACTACCGGGCCGTGGAGCACGGTCGTGGCGTGGCGGCCGGGCATGCCGTCGTGCAGGCTCGTGATGCCGGCCATCACGTTGGTGGTGAACCCTTGGGCAGCGCCGGCCCGTTCCGGAACCCACTCCGGTCTGTTGAGCTTGTCCTTAGCCATGCGGTTTACCCGAGCCTGGCGTTGAGCTTTTCCAGCACCTTCTGGGCCGCAATGGGGATCACCGTGCCCGGCCCGAAGATCAGGGCCGCGCCGCTGGCATAGAGGAATTCGTAATCCTGGGCCGGGATGACCCCGCCGATAACGGCCAGGATGTCGCCCCGGCCCCGTTTTTCCAGCTCCTGCACCAACTGGGGCAGGAGCGTGTTGTGGCCCGCTGCCAGGGAACTGAACCCGACCACGTGCACGTCGTTCTCCACGGCCATGTCCGCGGTCTCTTCCGGGGTCATGAACAGGGGGCTGACGTCCACGTCGAATCCCAGGTCGGAAAAGGCGGTGGCAATGACCTTGGCCCCCCGGTCGTGGCCGTCCTGGCCGCTCTTGGCAACCAGCAGGCGTGGACGGCGCCCCTCCCGCTGTTCAAACTCCGCGCACATCCTCTGCACCAGGGCCGTTTCCTCGGACTCGCCGTATTCCGAGCTGTACACCCCGGAGATGGAGCGGATCACCGCCTTGTGGCGCGGATAGACCTTTTCAATGGCATCGGAGATCTCTCCCAGGCTGGCCCTGGCCTTGGCCGCCTCCACGGACAGCTCCAGCAGGTTGCCGTTTGCACGGGATTCCGCGGCCCTGGTGATGGCGTCCAGAAGCTGCCGCACCTTTACGTTGTCCCGCTCGGCCCGCAGTTTGGCGAGCCGTTCGATCTGGGAGGCGCGCACCGCGGTGTTGTCGATGGACAGGATGTCGATGGGGTCTTCCTGCTCCAGGCGGTGCTTGTTGACCCCGATGATCGGTTCCGTCCTTGAGTCGATGCGGGCCTGTTTCCTGGCCGCAGCCTCTTCGATGCGCATCTTGGGCAGGCCGGTCTCTATGGCCTTGGTCATGCCTCCCAGGGCCTCCACCTCCACGATGTGGGCCCAGGCCCGCTTGCGCAACTGGTCGGTCAGCCATTCCACATAATAGGAGCCACCCCAGGGGTCGATGGCCTTGCATATCCCGGTCTCGCCCTGGAGATAG
>JAATGX010000204.1 GCA_015688915.1 Desulfuromonadales bacterium | reverse complement strand
CAGGGAGAACAACACGATCAGCGCCGCCGTGCCCACATGGGTGGCGACCAGGTACACCATGCCCGCCGTGCGGACATCCTCTTCCTCGTGCTCGGTCACCAACAGGAAATAGCCGGCCAGGGCCATCACCTCCCAGGCGATCAGGAACAGCACGCCGTTGCGGGCCACCACCACCAGGGCCATGGCGCCGGCCAGGATGCCGTAAAAAAAGGTCACCCAGGGCTCGGTGGAGCGATGGGAGGCGGCGGGCCAGTAACCGTTGGCATAGAGGGAGCCGCAGAGGAAAACCAGGAAGATCGGGATCAGGAAGAACAGGGAGAGCGGGTCAAGGGCGATCTCGCAGCGATCAAAGGGAAGGTTCCAGTCAATGGTGAAGGTGGTAGTCCGCTGTCTCAGCAACAGGGTGACGGCAGAGGGAATGGCCAGCAGCGCGGCCGCCACGGCGCCCAGGGTCGCCAGCAGTTGTCCCGTGCGGCCGTGTCTGACAATCAAACCGGGAACGCCGCTACAGAAGGCCGCCAACATGGCGGCAAGCACCAGCACGGCCGGGTCGCGTATCACTTCGGAAAACATTATTTCGTATCGACCTTTCGGAAGCGGCTGCCGTATAACGACGCACAACAGGTATGTTGCACATGAACTCGTTAGAACACATAAAAAAATATATGTTGTAGTTTTTAACCTGTCAATTATATTTTATAGTGCATTCCGGCGGGCAACCGCTCTCGTGGTCGCGATATTTGCGATTATGGGGAAAAGTTGCTATAAACGTGACGAAACGACCGCACACCGAAGGGATCATGATGCCGAACACACGCCTGAACGTTTCCTTGCCCACGCACATTGTCGACGATATCAAGTCCCTTTACGGCCCGCGCGGCATCAGCCAGTTTCTGGAAGAAGCGGCCCAGGAGAAGCTGGACGTGTTGAAGCGCGAGAAATACAAGGCCCTGATCGAGGGATACCAAGCGACCGCCGAATCAACGGTGCAGGTGTTGAAACGGTTCGAGTCGGCGGTCACGGAGAAGCGCGATGTTTAAGCGCGGCGGGATCTACCAGGTCAGCCTGGGGCACCAGGGGGAGCCTTCGGCCGACATGTGCCCCTGCCTGGTGATAAGCAACAACATCAGCAACGAATTTTCCCCGGTGGTCACCATCATCCCGCTGGGCTTCACGCATCTGGACCGGATCTACGACTTCGAAACCCTGCTGCCGGCCGCCAAGACCGGACTGGGGCGGGACGCCAAGGTCAGTTCCCACATCCTCATCACCATCGACAAGACCACCGTGGTGAGCGAACGGCTCGGTTTCGTGGGCACGGCGCTCATGGCGCGCGTCGACAAGGCGCTCCGCTTCCAACTCGATCTGTAGCGCCCCATCCCGCGACTCACCCCCGCTGTTTCATCCCCTGGTCAAAGCGGCGGGCCGCCTCCAATATTCCGGCCGGGTCGCACGAGCGCCCCAGCGCTGCCCTGAAACCCTTGTCGCGCAACGCATAGGCCAGCCGGGACAACAAATGCAGATGCGCCTTGACCGTGGGGCTGCTCAGCATGAACAGGATCTTGACCGGCATCCCATCCAACGCCCCGAAATCCACCGGCTGCCCCAGGAAGCAGAGCGTGATGGCCGGGGCGGGTTCGTTGAGCAGGATCGGGTTGCGTACATGGGGGATGGCGATGCCGTCGCCGATGGCGGTCGTGCCGAGCGCCTCCCGCGCCAGCAATATCTGGAGCAGGAACTCGGGGTCCTGTTGAGGCGGCAGCTTCAGGAGCCGCACGAGATTCCTGAGCACGGACAGCTTGTCGGAGCCGGCAACACCGTAATGGATGCCGCCCGCCTCAAACGCCTCGGCCAGGGTCGGGAAAAGGATATCGGCCCCGGTGGTGACAAACAGCTCGGGCGGGACCTTGATGCCGTGATCCGTTGCCCACTCCAGCAGGTCGACGCGGTTGATCCGAAAACGCCCGTTCACCAGGGTCGCCGGCAGCCCTTCCTTTTTGATCCACTTGTCGACCGTCTTTTCATCGGTTTGCAGCAATGCCGCCGCTTCCGTCGCCCTGATCAGCATCCACACACTCCTTGCGCTCCAGTTCTCCGCCACCGCTAGGCATAGGAATTTATCCGGGTCCTGTCAATAAAATATTCAATCCATGGCCGGGGCATACGTCCCTAAGGGTTGACAGCCGGGCGGGCAGGCTTTACAGTTGCGGGACCGAGGTCCCCATGATCAATACCGACAGACTGAAACAGAAATTCAAGGCAATCATGTCCCTGGACAGCCATCCGGGGCATATCTCGGCCGGTTTCGCCGTGGGCGTCTTCATCAGCTTTACCCCCTTCCTCGGGTTGCACACCCCCTTGGCCATCGCCCTGGCCTTCATCTTCCGCCTCAACAAGCTGACCTGTATCACCGGTGCCTGGGTCAACACGCCGCTGACCGTCGTACCCGCCCTGGCGGCCAGCTACAAACTGGGCAGGTTTCTGCGGGGCAAGCCGGTCAATGAACTGACCCTCACGGGGTTGGAATGGCACCACATCAAACCCTACGCCAAATCCCTGCTGCTGGGCAGTTCCATTATCGGCTTCGTGGCGGCCGTGGCCGCATATTTCATCTGTTACTGGCTGGTTACCGTCTTCAGAAAGAGAGATGCCGGTTTGAAGGAGATGACACGGGAGATGGAAGAGGTGGGAGAGGAGTTGGAGTAAGAACGTCTCTTTATTTACGGAAAAGTTCTAAAGCAGATGCCCCACCTGACAGAGTTCAGTCAAAATTCCCAGACTGCTTTCAGGATGGATAAAGGCAACCATGGCGCCATGGGCGCCATGACGGGGGGTTCCATCGATCATCCTCGTTCCTTCCGCTTCAAGCTTTCTGATGGTCGCTTCGATGTCCTCCACCTCATAGGCGATGTGATGGATACCCTGCCCCTTTTCTGCCAGAAATGAAGTAAGGAAGCTCGCTTCGCTCATAGGCTCAAGGAGTTCGATCTTCGATGCGCCGATCTGGAAGAAGGCCACTCTGACCTGGTATCCGGCGACCTCCTCAATACCCTTGAAACTCATGCAGAGCATGTGCCTGTAAAAAGGCATCGCCTTTTCCAGGTTGTGTACGGCAATACCTATGTGATTTATCTTTTTCAGCGTAATCACTCTATCTCGCTCCCGAGTATAGTGAGAAGCTTCCGCTGAATATCATCGATCGACCCACTACCATTGATTCTTCTAAGCAGAGACTCCTCCGCGTAGTATGCGGCCAGTGGTGCAGTTTGCTGTTCGTAGACGTCCAGGCGCTTACGCATTGCTTCTTCTTTGTCGTCGTCACGCCGATAAAGTTTTCCGCCGCAGCCGTCACAAGTGTCGGCTGCTTTTGGGGGATCAAAAACGGTATGAAAACCAGCTCCGCAACTACGACAGGTAAGGCGGCCAGTAATTCTTGCCAAAAGTTCTTCCTTGTCGACCTCGACGGAAAGTACATGATCAATAGTCTTACCCCGAACCTGCAGCATCTTTTTCAACTCATCAGCCTGATGTATAGTCCGGGGAAAGCCGTCTAGGATGAAACCTTTTTCGCAATCGGGCTTGACTAAGCGTTCCTCGACTATGCCAATCACAATCTCATCAGAAACCAGCGCCCCCGTGTCCATCAATTCTTTGGCCTTGATTCCCATCGGCGTCTGTTCTTTAACGGCGGATCGCAAAATATCACCCGTTGATATCTGGGGGAGAGTATAACTGGCTGCCAGCATTTTTGCCTGAGTCCCTTTACCGGCGCCGGGAGGTCCAAGAAATACAAGGTTCAGTGTGCCCTCTTTGATCATTATTTGTTTCCTTTGCGTTTCAAAATTAACAATCAAGCGAATAACCGTCTCAGTCAATCGGCGTTTATTCCTCGTCCGGAGCAGGACACAGCAAACATCTGAAGTCGATTTCTCCGGGGACTTGTTGCCGCTTACCAGATGTAAACAATTTTAAAGTGAAAGGCATTAGTTACGGATGTGTTTTTCCCATCAAGGCCATAGTCGTATCTCATGGTAAGGCTCAGTGGATCGCTGAAATGAACCATCAGTCCACCGCCGCAGGAGATTTAATTGCTGGCGGAATTGGAAACCGCCACGCCTGTCGCTTGGTCGGTGGAACGCCCGGTTGTCTGGTAGTCGGCGGCGAAGAACGGTTCCAGATAGTGATGGGCGCGATAACCCAGCCGCAGATTCGCATGAAATGTGTCGCCCGGATCCACATCATTGACGCCGGTCTGATGTCTGGTTGATTTATGGATATAACCGGCCTGGCCATCGATATCGACGTCGCCCAACTGCAGATCGCCAATAATGGTGGTCAAGCTACCCCAGGTCTTATCCGACACCGCGTCGGAACCGACAGGAATGGACAGAAAACTTTGCAGCCCCAGCGTGCTGTTCTTGCTCGGCTTTATCCAGACAGCCAAGCCTGTCAATGGATCTCCCAAGCCAGACGTCGAGGCCCCGGCTTTCTGGATGCTGATCTCCGGCTGTAAATACTCCCAGGCAATGCCGACATTGGGTAGTGCGTCCAAGGTAAAAAAGCGGACATACTTCGTGAAACCGACCGCAGTAAAGGTGCCGAGGCCAGTGACCCTCTTACCCGTCGCATCGAAAGTCATATTGTCGGTCTGGATAT
>JAATGX010000218.1 GCA_015688915.1 Desulfuromonadales bacterium | reverse complement strand
CGCCGGGCTGTTCAACATCGTGCTTGCCCTGGTTCTGGGAGCCGGCGCCGTCGGAGCGGCCCAGGCCGGCGGCGTCCTCCTGATCGGTGCGTTCAGTTACGGCCTGAGTCTCGTCCTGTTCATCAAGGCGTTGCGCGAGATCGGTTCGGCCCGCACCAGCACGTTCTTTGCCATCGGTCCGTTCATCGGCGTCCTGTTTTCGGTAGTCCTGTTCGGCGAGCGCCCGTCCATGCCCTTCTGGCTTGCCACGGCCCTGATGCTTGCCGGGGTCGTGGCCCTCTGCCGGGAGCGGCACGGCCATCTCCATACCCACCACCCTCTTGCGCACCGGCATCGTCACGATCACGACGAGCATCATTGCCACGGCCATGACGAGGAACCGGAACAGGCGTCCCACGATCATTATCATGTCCATGAATCGCTGACCCACCATCACGTCCACTGGCCCGATACCCATCACCGGCATGTCCATTGACCGGGAAGGGGAAGCGGTGCATGATGGCCGCCCGCGCCGGCCGATGCCTTCAACTTCCGCCTGAATGCCGTATCGCCAGCCGTTACCTGCGGTTTTTCTTTTGTGGAATGAGTATGTCCTGGATTTAAGGAAGCGGTGAGGGAATCCGCCGCTGTTCCGCAGCGGAGGGGAGAGGGTATATTTACCTGGTCACAGGTCTTCGCCCGTGGTCGTCATGACCAGTTTTCCGTGCTTAACCCCCTTCACGCCGATCAATTCATTGGCGATCTGCTTTACCTCCCGCGCCTGCCCCCTGACAACCAGAACCTCAAGACAGTTATGGGCGTCCAGGTGCACATGCAGCGCCGAGACGATCTGATCGTGATAGGCATGCTGCTGTTCGGTCAGTTTTTCGGAAAGATCCCGCACATGGTGGTTGTACACGAGGGTGATGGTGCCGACCGCATCCTCGTCGTCCGATTCGCACCTGCTCTCCACGAGCGATGCCCGGATCAGGTCGCGAATCGCCTCGGAGCGGTTCATGTAGCTTTTCTGCTCAATCAGGTGATCGAAGCTTTGAAGCAGCTTTTCATCCAGTGAAATGCCGAATCTGACGGTATTTCCCATGGTTCACCCTTTTTGAAATCGTTTTTCGTTCGCGGGTGAAACTCTAACCGATTTTGATTTAAAATGGAATGGTTTCCGATTCGGACATGCTGACGTGCCCCGCTCATGTACATCCCGGCCTATTCCTCACCCAGCCGTTTGCCCGGCACGAGATAGTTTATCACATAGTCCCCGACAGCCGCTTCCAGTGGCGTCACCTCCCGGTCATACCCCGATTGCCGCAGCTTGGCCATATCGGCGCGGGTATGATATTGATAGGTTTCACGGATCGCCTCCGGCATGTCGATATACTCGATCCGTTCCGGCCTGCCCAGGGCCCGGAAGATGGCGGCGGCAAGTCGGTTCCAGCTATTCGCCTCGCCGCTGCCGATGTTGAATATGCCGCTTGCCTGCCGGTTGTCCAGAAAGTGCAGCGTCATGGCAACGGCGTCCTTGACGTAGATGAAATCCCGTTGTTGCTCGCCATCGGCGTACCCCTCGCGATGTGACTTGAAGAGCCGGATCACTCCGCTTGACACGATCTGCTCATACGCCTTCAGCACCAAGGAGCGCATCTCCCCCTTGTGCTGTTCGTTCGGGCCGAACACGTTGAAGTATTTCAGGCCCACGATCCGGTCCAGCAGACCGTTGGCCCCGGCCCAGACGTCGAAGAGCTGCTTGGAATAACCGTACATGTTCAGGGGGTGCAGTCCGGTGAGTCCGGCCTCGTCGTCGCGGAAACCGCCGATGCCGTCGCCGTAGGTGGCCGCGCTGGAGGCGTAGATGAAGCGGATGCCCTGTTTCACGGCAAACAGGGCGAGTTGCTTGGTGTAGTCGAAATTGTTCCGGATCAGGTACGAGGCGTCCCGTTCCGTGGTGGCCGAGCAGGCGCCCAGGTGAAAGATGGCTTCTATCTCTTCTTCGCCACTTGGAAAACGCCCTTTGGTCACCAAATCCAGGAAAACGTCCTTTTCCAGGTAGTCCCGGAATCTGAGCGCAACCAGGTTTTTCCATTTCTCGCCGGAACCGAGGTGGTCCACCACCAGGATGTCGTCCCGGCCGCGCCGGTTCAGCCCATGAATGACGGCGCTCCCGATTAGTCCAGCGCCGCCCGTGACAACAATCATGCGAGCTTCCTTTCAACAAAACCGTTTGTGAAGATCAGAACAGGATCTGGGATCTGATGCCGAATACCATGACATTGTGCTGGTCGTGCGTTCCCAGGGGATTGATCAGGTACTGTGCGATCGGGGCAATGGCGATCTGGCTGCTGACCTGGACCTTGTAGAACATCTCCATCAACTTCTCCTGGGACGTGGCTCCGCCGCCGGGACGGCGGGAAACTTGATGACATTGTCCCCGGTGTGCGGTTCGTGCTCCTTGCCGAAATAGCCGGACGTATCCGTGACGTGCTCGTGGAGGATGTTCGCCTTGTGCAGGAGCTCGTGGTTCCTGATGACCTCCTGCGCGGTGCCGTCGGCGGCTATGGCGTGCTCTTCGGTCAGCACCAGGACCCGGGAGGATATCTGCGCGGCAAGGGACAGTTCGTGGGTCGTGGTGATGATGGTCTTTCCGGCCTTCCGCAACTGCCCGACCAGTTCGATGAACCAGTAGCGGGTGCGCGGATCGAGGGCATTGGTGGGTTCGTCCAGGAGCAGGACCTGGGGGTTCAGCGACAATACCGAGGCAATGGCCACCTTCTTCTTTTCCCCGCCGGAGAGGTGGTTGGGGGTGCGCTCCTTGAGGGAGGTTATGCCGAGCATGGCCAGGGTGTCCTCCACCCGCCTGGTCACCTCTCCGGCGGGCAATCCCAACTGCAAGGGGCCGAAGGCCACCTCGTCGAAGACCGTGGGACAGAAAAGCTGGATGTCCGGGTTCTGGAAGACGTACCCGACCCGGCTCCTGAAAAAGCAGCGGAAGGCGTCCGTTTCCAGCTTTTCTTCGGTCAGGACCTCGTCAAAGGCCTTGATCGTTCCGGAGTCGGGAAAGATCAGGCCGTCCAGCAGATGCAGCAGCGTGGATTTCCCGGAGCCGTTCGCACCCAGGAACGTCACCGACTCTCCGGGGAATATGGAGAGGCTGATCCCTTCCAGGGCCGGGATGGCGGCGTGATAGCGATAATGTATATCCGTAAGTTCGTAGACAGGTTTCATATTTATTCCCTTCCTTGATTAGCGTTAATCTTCCGCTCAGCGTTCCCCCCCTTTGAAAAAGGGGGACTGGTACTGGTCAGTGGGTACTCGTAGTGGAAGATCGGCGCTCATCAGGTTTCCCTTAGTTGGGCAGCACCCCATGGTCAAGAACGAGCACCCCGATGCAGACGAGGACCACGAACAGGCACCAGGCGTAGTCATAATTTCCCGCCCTGAACACCGAAAGTGCCCGGCCCTCGCCCGAAAAGCCGCGCGACAGCATGGCCCGGTGCACTTCCTGGCTCATCAGCCAGGTTTTTTTGAAGAGGTAGCCCATGCGCGAAGCCACCCAGCGCTGTTCGGTGCCGGCGGAACCGTACCGGAGGGTCCTGCTTCTGCGGGCGGTGTGGATGTTCTGGACCGACTGCACCAGAAGGATGATGTAGCGGTAGGTCATGCCGAGTATCAGGATGAAGATCTGCGGGACGCGAAATACCACCAGGGCCCGCAGCAGGTCGCTTCTCCTCGTTGTGAGCGTCAGCAGCACCGCCAGTGAAACCGAGGCCGCCACCCGGCCGATGAAGGTGAGCGCGACCAGCAGTCCCTGCCGGGTGATGGAGATGGTTTCAGGGATGTGATAGGGTCCGAAATCATGGCTTTGGCCGAGATGGCCTATTGTCCAGAGCACGTCACCGGGGGTGACGACATTGAACAGCGCCGGTATGACAATTACCGCGGAAAAGAGAGGGATGAACAGCCAGACCCTTTTGATGAAGAACAGCAGGGGCACCGAAGAGGCGACAGCCAGCAGAAGGACGAACAGGTACATCCCCCAGATGGCGACAGGCGAATGCAGCAGACTGACGCAGACGATCAGGGCCAGGAGCGTGGCGAGCCTCACCCGCGGGTCCAGGGCCTGCAAAAGTCCCTGCCGCTTGGCGGCAGCCTCGGAAACGATCGCATCCCGGAGAAATCCGGCAGTAGCGTCGATGGTTCTCTCCACGAAACCCTTACCGTTATTGCGTGGCCCGAGGGGCAGAGGCACTGCCGCGTTGTCCTGGGTGAGCCAGTCGGGGATCATTTCCGGTCTTTCGTCATTATCTTGCCCAGGAGCAGGCTGATGGCGGCGATGACGGCAATGCCCAGTATTGCCGAGGCAACATAGGCCAGGCTCTGCATGCCCAGGCCCAGCTTGTCCCACCCCTTGAAGGCATAGTCGGGCATGGGCGCCGGCCAGAGCTCGGCCAGTCTCTTCATCCCCTGCGGGACATAGCCCAGCATTTTCTCCATCTCGTCGGGCCCCCACTCACCCCAGGCGGAACCCGCCTTGAACTTGTCGGGCAGGATCAGGCCGACAGGGGAAAGGAGCGCGAGAACCGCCAGCCCCAGCCACAACTTCTTGGCCGTCGAAAAGCCGTTGCTCATTGTACACCTCCGTAGATGGTCAGGAGATCGTTGTCCGTTTTTTGCAGATACTTGATGATCAGGGCCGTGACCAGCGCTTCGACGAAACCGAACAGGATCAGGTGCTCGATCGCCATGGCCGGGACCGCTATGGAAAGGGGATACGGGGCATACAGGGGGCGGCCGTCGGGGGCCGTGGCGATCAGGGGCTGCAGGCCGAATTCGATCCCGG
>JAATGX010000279.1 GCA_015688915.1 Desulfuromonadales bacterium | reverse complement strand
TTCACTGGCCGCGGCCAATTACGGCTATTCCATCCTCTGGATGATGATCCCCACCACCATTGCGCTGGTGGTGATCCAGGAGATGTGCGCCCGCATGGGCGCGGTTACCGGCAAGGGACTATCCGACCTGATCCGTGAATCGTTCGGCGTCAAGGTCACCTTTTACGTCATGATCGCCCTGCTCCTGACCAACATGGGCAACTCGGTTTCCGAATTCGCCGGCATCGCCGCCAGCCTGGAGATCTTCGGCGTCAGCAAGTACATCTCCGTACCCCTGGCAGCGCTTGCGGTCTGGCTGTTGATCGTCAAGGGTTCCTACAAGATCGTGGAAAAGGTCTTCCTGGTCGCTTGCCTGGTCTATATCGCCTACCCGATCGCGGCCTTCATGGCCGGTCCCGACTGGCATGTGGTCCTCAAGGCCTCCATGACCCCTTCCTTCAAATCCGACAGCGCCTACCTGATGACCCTGATCGGCATTGTCGGAACCACCATTGCCCCGTGGATGCAGTTCTACCAGCAGTCCGCCGTGGTGGAGAAGGGCATTACCGCGGAGCAGTACAACTTCACCCGCCTGGATGTGATCTTCGGCTGCATCATGGCCATCGTGGTGGCCTTTTTCATGATGGTGGCCTGCGCCGCATCCATCCATCTGCACGGCCTCAAGATCGAGACCGCGGCGGATGCGGCCCTGGCCCTGAAACCCCTGGTGGGCGAACATGCCTCGGTCCTGTTCGCCTTCGGCCTGCTCAACGCCTCGCTCTTCGCCGCCTGTATCCTGCCGCTCTCCACGGCCTACTACATCTGCGAAGGGATGGGCTGGGAATCGGGCGTTGACAAGGATTTCAAACAGGCACCCCAGTTTTTCTGGCTCTTCACCATCATCATCGTCATCAGTGCCGGTCTGATCCTGGTTCCCAACGCACCGCTGATGATGATCATGTTCGTATCCCAGGTGGTCAACGGCGCGGTGCTGCCATTTGTACTGCTGTTCATGATCAGGCTCATCAACGACAAGAACCTGATGGGCACCTACACCAACGGCCCGACGTTCAACATCATCGCCTGGCTCACCGTGGTGATCATGATCGTGTTGACCATTGTCATGACCATCGACATGACCTTTCCCGGACTGATCAAGCGGCTTATGACCTTCTAAAGCGGCCTTTTGATGTGTGGTGTCCCGGCAGTGGGGCTACTTCCTGAATTCGGCCGGCAACCCTGCCTTGTTGGCTTCGTCGTTAAACTCGTTATAGCGTTTCAATGCCTCGTTATACTGCCTTTGCGTATCCTTGAACTCTTGTGAGAGTCCGGAGAGACGTTCCCGCGGGATCCCCACCGGATTTTTGATCAATGCCTCCAGGTTGACGAGTTGCTGTTCCAACCGCTTGAGTTCAAGGCCCCGCGCCCTGAATTCCTGTTGCCAGACCCCGGCTTTCCGGCCGCCGTATGCGTCGCTGCCGGCGTCAGGCGGCACGACATTCCCTCCACCCTGCGGTTGCGGTGACTGGTTAGCCGTACCGGCTTCCGGTTCGTGTGACGTCGGAGCCGGCTGCTCGTCCGTGGTATCGAGCCGCTTCACCTTGGTGCGGTATTTCCGGGGAACCTGCGAATAATCATCGGTAAAGTTGACCGTACCCTGGCCGTCGACCCAGGAATAGGTTTCGGCCATAAGCATAAGCGGCATGGCCCATAACAGCGCCATCATGATAGTGAGCATCAGCCTCATTGTCCGGTCCCCTACCCCGGAGGCCAGGTGAATTCACGCCCGGCCAGCAGGTGAAAATGGATATGAGATATCGATTGGCCGGCACCGGCGCCATTGTTCTGCACCAGGCGGAAACCGGAGTCTGCCACCCCTTTCAGACGGGCGATCTCCCCCGCTTTCCGGAAGACGTGGCCGACCTTCGCCTCATCCTGCCCGGTCATATCGAGGCAGTTGACCACATGCCGTTTCGGGATGAACAGCAGGTGGATCGGCGCTTGCGGAGTAATATCCTCGATAACGAGCAGGTCCTCGTCTTCAAAGACCTTCTTCGACGGAATCTCTCCGCGAATGATCTTGCAGAAGATGCAGCTTTCTTCCATCTCGATCTCCTTTGAACCGTTTTCCGGCACATGCAGCAGGATCAGGAATTCCCGGTTGCCGTCGGCCCCGGTGATGGGCGAATCGCACAGGCCGGCCACGCTCAATCCCAAGTCACCGGCAACCTTCCTGACCCCTTCGATGGCCTTTTCGTGGGCCGCCGGGTCCCGCACGATGCCCCCTTTGCCGACCTCTCTCCTGCCCACCTCGAATTGCGGCTTGATCAGGGCGATGATCCTGCCCCCCGGTTTGGCCAGCGCCACCGTGGCGGGCAGCACCTTGGAGAGCGAGATAAAGGAGGCGTCGATCACCGCCAGTTCCGGAACATCGTCCAACTGCTCCGGCGTCAGGTGGCGGATGTTGGTCTTTTCCATGCTGACCACGCGCGGGTCCTGCTGGAGCTTCCAGGCCAGTTGGCCGTAGCCGACATCCACCGCAACTACGCGGGCAGCCCCGGCCTGCAGCAGGCAATCGGTAAAACCGCCGGTGGAGGCCCCCACGTCCAAGACCACGAGTCCGGTTACATCGATGCCGAACTCGTCCAAGGCCTTTTTCAATTTCAGGCCGCCCCGGCTCACGTAGGGCAGCGTTTCCCCCTTGATGCGGATATCCGCGTCGGCAGACACCTGCTGGCCGGCCTTGTCGACGGCATGCTCCCCTACCACCACCTGACCGGCCATGATCAGGGCCTGGGCCTTTTCCCGGGAGGGAGCCAGCCCCCGTTCCACCAGCAGTTTGTCGAGGCGCTGTTTTTCCGCCATCAACCTACCAGTTCGGATTTTGTGAAAATCGCCTTCAGCCAGTATCCTTCGGCCTCGATATTCTCCCGGCCACCCTCTTCCCGGTCCACCAGGGTGACGATGCCGAGCACCTTCAGCCCTTCCTCCTCGGCCCGGCGCACCGCTTTCATGGAGGAGCCGCCGGTGGTGACCACGTCCTCCACGATCACCACCCCGGTGCCGGGGGGAAGGTTCTTGCGCCCTTCCAGCCATTGGCCGGTGCCGTGCCCCTTGGGCTCCTTGCGGATGATGAAGGCGTGCATGTTCCGGCCGGCCAGATGGGCCGCGATGGAGGTTGCGGTGGCGATCGGATCGGCCCCCAGGGTGATGCCGCCTACGGCCTGCACCCCTGCAACATCCTTGATGGCTTCATAAAAAAGCTTGCCCACCAGGAAGCCGCCTTCGGCGTGCAGGGTGGTCTGTTTGCCGTCAAAGTAGAAATCGCTCTCGCGTCCCGAAGCCAGCTTGACCAGCCGCTTTTCATAGGACAGCTCCAAGATGATCCGTTTCAGTCGGTCCCTGTCAGTCATGCTCGTTGTACTCCTCCTCGAATAGTCCCATCTGCGGCTTTTGCGCAGGTTTGGGGAATGCAACCGGGTATTCCCCGGCAAAGCAGGCCTTGCAGAAATTGGTGTTGCCCACCCCCACCGATTTCACCAGCCCCTCTTCCGACAGGTAGCCCAGGGTGTCGGCGGTGATATAACGGCAAATCTCTTCCACGGTATGGGAGGAGGAGATCAACTCCTTGCGGTTCGGGGTGTCGATGCCGTAGTAGCAGGGGTAGCTGGTGGGGGGGGACGAGATGCGCATGTGCACCTCCCTGGCCCCGGCGTTGCGCACCATCTTGACGATCTTGCGCGACGTGGTGCCCCGCACGATGGAGTCGTCGATCACCACCACCCGCTTGTCCTTGAGGATCTCCCGCACCGGGTTGAGTTTGATCTTGACCCCGAAGTGGCGGATGGACTGGGCCGGCTCGATAAAGGTCCGGCCCACGTAATGGTTGCGGATCAATCCCAGTTCAAAGGGGATGCCCGCCTCCTCGGCATAGCCCATGGCGGCCGGCACGCCCGAGTCGGGCACCGCAATGACCACATCGGCGTCCACCCGGTATTCCCGGGCCAGTTGCCGCCCCAGTTCCTTGCGGGCCAGGTACACGTTCTTGCCGAAGATATAGGAGTCGGGCCGGGCAAAGTAGACGAACTCGAAGATGCAGGGGGTCGGATCGATCTGCTTGAAGGGGAACAGGGATTTTATCTTGCCGTCCTTGGTGCAGATGACCATCTCGCCCGGTTCGATCTCGCGGATGAACTCCGCCTCGATCAGGTCCAGGGCGCAACTCTCCGAGGCCACCACCCAGGCATCGCCCAGCTTGCCCAGGCACAACGGCCGAAAACCGTTGGGGTCGCGCACGGCGATCATGCGGCTTTCGGTCAGGAAGAGCAGACAGTAGGCCCCCTTGATGCGGTTCAAGGCATCCACGATGCGATCCACCAGTGAATTGGTGCGGGAGATGGCCAGGAGGTGGATGATGATCTCCGTGTCCATGGTGGTCTGGAAGATGGAACCATAGGCCTCGAGCTCGGCCTTGAGCAGGTGGGCGTTGACCAGGTTGCCGTTGTGGGCCACGGCGATGGAGCCGCGGGAGTAGTCCACCATGATCGGCTGGACGTTCTTCTCCACCGAGGCCCCGGCCGTGGAATAGCGCACATGGCCGATGGCCGAGCGGCCGGGCAGTTTCTTGAAGACCTCCTGGTTGCCGAACACGTCGGCCACCAGCCCCATCCGCTTATGGGCGTGCAGGGTGGTGCCGTCGGAGGAGACGATGCCGCAGCTTTCCTGGCCGCGGTGTTGCAGGGCGTAAAGGCCGAGGTAGGTCAGGTTGGCCGCTTCGGGATGGTTGTAGATGCCGAAAACGCCGCATTCTTCGTGTGGCCGGTTGAAATTCATGAATAAGGGCTCCATTTTGCAACAACGACACAGAGACACCGAGATAAAGATCTGTTGGGATACTCCGGGACTAAAACCATCCATAAAACAACCAAATAATTGGACAGTTATGGGGTCCCGGTTTGATCTGCAACGAATTTTCTCCGTGTCTCCGCCTCTTTGCGGCAGATTTTATACTAGGTTTTTCCTCGCATACTCCGCCGCGTTTTTGAACAGGACCAGCCCATCCCCCTCCTCCGGTAACTGTTCCCTTGTCCACCGGGGATGCTGGGTGTAGTGGACGAATGCCTCGGGATGGGGCATCAGACCCATGAGCCGCCCGGTCGGATCGCACAGGCCGGCGATGGCGTTTTGGGAGCCGTTGGGGTTCAAGGGGAATTCCATGGTCGGCTTGCCATAGTCCGGGCCGGAGTATTTCAGCACCGCCAGGTGTTCGCTCTCGATGCGTTCCAGGGTGGCATCCGTATTACAGACAAACTTCCCTTCCCCGTGGCGTATGGGCAGGTAGATCCCTTTTTCGATCCCCCTGGTGAACACCGAGGGTGAGGCGGGATCGGCCTTGAGCCAGGTCCAGCGGTCCTGGAAGCGGCCACAGTCGTTGAAGGTGAGCGTGGTAGCCTGGGAGAGGTGGTCGCCGTCGAATCC